>CAMQBP010000006.1 GCA_946999025.1 uncultured Prevotella sp.
GATCCCTTTCACTGGAAAGAAGTTGACATACAGGGAAATTTCATCAAGTAATATTTAAATCATATAGCTATGGATATAGATCAATTGAAAGAATTAACCGACTTGTACAAAAGTGAATTGCTACAAAGAGTGGTTCCTTTTTGGCTTGAGAAGTCACAAGACGAAGAGTATGGTGGATACTTCACATGCTTGGATCGCAAAGGAAATGTTTTTGACACCGACAAATTTATTTGGTTGCAGTGTCGTGAGGTGTGGTTGTTTGCCATGCTATATAACAAGGTAGAGAAAAACGAGGAATGGTTAAACTGTGCCATCCAAGGTGCCGAATTCTTGAAAAAACATGGGCACGACGGGCAGTACAACTGGTATTTCTCGCTGGATAGGACAGGCAAACCATTGGTAGAGCCATACAACATCTTCTCGTACACCTTTGCAGCCATGGCTTTCGGACAGCTAAGTTTGGCTACAGGCAATGACGAATACGCCACCATCGCCAAGAAAACGTTCGATATTATCTTATCGAAAGTAGACAATCCCAAAGGCAAGTGGAACAAGATACATCCGGGAACACGCAACATGAAAAACTTTGCACTGCCCATGATACTCTGCAACTTGGCCTTAGAGATAGAGCATCTTCTTGACGAAAACTATCTACTCGAGACAATGGAAACGTGCATCCATGAAGTGATGGAAGTGTTTTACCGGCCCGAGCTTGGTGGCATCATCGTGGAGAACGTAGGTGCCGACGGCAACTTGGTAGACTGCTTCGAGGGCAGACAGGTAACACCGGGACATGCCATAGAGGCTATGTGGTTTATCATGGACTTGGGTAAACGCCTGAATAGACCTGAACTGATTGAAAAAGCGAAGGACACTGCGCTTACCATGTTGGAGTATGGATGGGACAAAGAGTTCGGCGGCCTGTATTACTTCATGGATCGCAACGGCTGTCCTCCCCAGCAATTAGAATGGGATCAGAAGCTGTGGTGGGTACACATCGAAACCCTTATCTCCATGCTCAAGGGCTATCAGCTCACGGGAGACAAGAGATGTATGGACTGGTTTAAGAAGGTGCACGAATACACGTGGGCACATTTCAGAGATGACGAGTATGCTGAATGGTACGGATACCTCAATAGGCGCGGCGAAGTGCTGTTGCCATTGAAGGGTGGAAAATGGAAAGGATGTTTCCATGTACCCAGAGGAATGTACCAATGCTGGACCACATTAGAAGAAATAGTCAAGGCAAACGATACCAAATAAAGCGAACCATGACAAACAGGAGAAGCTTTATCAAGCAAATAATGGGTGCCTCATCGCTTGTGCTGGGTAGCAAAATTCTGTCTTCCTATACCAAGGTGGACAACGCTTTTGCCCAGCACGAGGACGGCGAGACTTTTGCTACGCCGCACGCTATGAAGGGCATGCCTATTAAAGCTACATTTCTGGATGAGATAAGTTGGGACATTCCGCACCAAAACTGGGGCAAGAAAGAATGGGATCAAGACTTCAAGGCCATGAAAAAGATGGGCATCAACACTGTTGTTCTCATCCGTGCCGGACTGGGTAAGTGGGTTGCCGCACCGTTCTCAACTCTCATCGGTAAAGAAGATGTATATTATCCACCAGTTGATTTGGTAGAAATGTTCTTGACACTCGCCGACAAGTATCGCATGAATTTCTTCTTCGGCATGTATGATTCCGGCAAGTATTGGCAAGAGGGACTGTTCCAAAAAGAGATTGACCTGAACTTAAGCTTGATCGATGAGGTGTGGGCCAAATATGGCAAGCATCCCTCTTTCAAAGGATGGTATCTGTCACAAGAAATCAGTCGCCGAACAAAAAACATGTCACGCATATATGCTGAGGTGGGCAAGCACGCCAAAGCCGTGTCGGGTAACCTCACGACCATGGTTTCACCCTATATCCACGGTGTGAAGACTGACCAAGTGATGAGTGGCGATAAGGCTCTTACTGTGAGAGAACATGAAGAGGAATGGAACGAGATTTTGGGCAACGTCAAGGGTGCCGTGGATATCTTGGCATTCCAAGATGGACAGGTAGACTATGGCGAACTGTACGATTATCTTGTGGTAAACAAAAAATTGGCAGACAGATACGGCATGAAATGCTGGACAAACATTGAATCGTTTGACCGCGACATGCCCATCCGCTTCCTGCCAATCAAATGGGAGAAACTGCTATTGAAACTTGAAGCCGCGCGGAAAGCCGGAATGGAAAACGCCATTACCTTTGAGTTCTCGCACTTCATGAGTCCCAATTCCGCATATTTGCAAGCAGGCCATTTGTATCATAGATACTGTGAGCATTTTAATATTTAAATCATTCACTAACCTAAAAATCATAATTAATGGAAAAAATAAGATGTTGTATCAGGAGGCTTGTTGTGTCCTTGATCCTAACAGTCACATGCGTGGCAGCAGGCTATGCGCAAAATGTGATAACAGGAACAGTAAGCGACACGAACGGTGAGCCTGTGGTAGGAGTGTCTATCGTTGTGAAAGGCACGACGAGAGGACAGGTTACTAACATTGATGGACGCTACCAAATCGAGGCTAAAGCCAATGACATATTGACTTTTGCTAGTGTCGGTATGGTATCGCAAGAAGTGAAGGTGGGCAATCGCAAGACGATTGACATTACGATGAAAGAGGATGTCGCCGCTTTAAGCGAGGTCGTAGTAGTAGGCTATGGCACACAAAAGCGAGGAAGCATTACGGGTGCTATCTCCACAGTTTCTGACAAAGAGATACTCAAGGCACCAACCATGAGTATCAGTAATATTATCGGACCCCGCATCGCAGGTGTGGCAGCCGTGCAATCAAGCGGGCAGCCCGGTAGTGATAACGCTGCGCTCACCATGCGCGGACAAGGGGGTATCATCTACGTTATTGATGGTATTCGACGCACCTCAGCCGACTTTAACGGATTGGACCCGAATGAAATAGAATCGGTGTCTATCTTGAAAGACGCAGCCGCCGTGTCTGTCTATGGTCTGGATGCCAACGGAGCGTTTATCGTAACCACGAAAAAAGGTAGCAAAAACAAGACGTCCATCTCCTATACAGGTGCTTTTGGACTTAGCGAGAACGCACAAAATCAGGTATGGCTTGACGGTCCCGGGTACGCTTATTGGTACAACAAGGCACGCGAATTGCAGGGCGATGCCCCCGTCTTTACAGATGAAATGGTACAAAAGATGCGTGACGGAGTTGACGGTTGGGGCAACACCAACTGGTACAAAAAATTGTATGGAACAGGAAACCGTATGCACCACAATGTGTCCGCATCGGGTGGAAACGACAAGGTAAAGTTTTTCGCATCGATGGGTTATTTGAAAGAAAATGGCAATATCGACAATTTCGATTATGACCGTCTGAATCTACGTTCAAACATTGACGCAAAGATAACCGACAACCTTACTTTTACACTGGGCATAGCTGGGCGTATAGAGAAGCGCAACGCCCCCAGATACTCTGCCGACCCAAACGCTTGGCATAACATTCCACAGCAAATCATTAGGGCTTTGCCATACGTTCCGGAAACCATGGAATATCAGGGAAAAACTTATGCTGTGTCTACACCAACCGCATCGTCACCCGTTGCGCCATTGGCATCCATCAATGAGTCAGGATACAGCAAGTCTAATCGCTCGTTTGTCCAGACCAATTTCAGTCTGAAATATGACGCACCTTGGCTGAAAGGCTTAAGCGTGAAGTTTCAAGGAGCTTACGATGCCAGTTTCTATTTTAACAAGGTGCTAACAAATCCTTACGAGGTGATGCAGATGAGTCTGCCCACCTCCGCATCCAAGACATTGAATTATTATAAAGCTTTCGATGCCCAAGGAAACAGCGTGTCACTGAGTGAGGCCGCCAGCAGGGGTTACAACTTTACCACACAAACCAGTGTGACATACGACAATAGGTTTGACAAGCACACCGTGGGCGTGTTGCTATTGGCCGAGACGCGCGAAAATAAGAGCAACGCGCTGAGTGCAACCGGTACGGGATTGGACTTCTTGCAGCTTGATGAGCTTGGCAAGATTACCAACTTGACTGGCGACGGCAAAGAAAAGATGCCTACGATTGGTGGTTTCAGCGGATTTACGCGGGTGGCTGGATTTGTCGGCAGGCTCAATTACAACTATGATGACAAGTACTACTTGGAGGCTTCGGCACGTTATGATGGTAGCTACCTTTTTGGTGGCATGAACAACAGATGGGTGTTCTTGCCCAGTTTATCGTTGGGATGGCGCATCAATAACGAAAAATGGTTTGACGCCGACTGGGTAAACAACCTGAAACTGCGTGCGGGTGTTGGTAAAACAGGAACAAGTAGCGGATTGAACGCATTTCAATGGCGCAACGCGATGACATTGGTGAAAAACGCAGTGGTACTGGGTGGCGGAAGTCAGTCGATGATGTACGCCAGCGTTTTAGGCAATCCTAACCTTCGGTGGGCCCAATGCATGAACTACAACCTCGGTGTGGATGCAACCTTATGGAATGGCCTTTTAGGCATCGAGTTTGACGTGTTCTATAAATATGAGTATGACAAAATTTCGTCTGTCGTGGGTGCGTTCCCACCGTCACGTGGTGGATACTATCACAACTCAGCCAATATAAACAAGGCTGATTACAAGGGATTTGAGGTGGCTCTAACCCATCGTAACCACATTGGGAATTTTAATTATGGTGGAAAATTGATATGGTCGTACGCTTATGGACGTTGGCTGAAATACGCCAGTGATTCTGACAATGCTCCTGAGTACCAACGTATCACAGGCAAACAGATTGGTGCTAAATTTGGTTTCATGGACGCAGGACTGTTCAAGGACGAGGCAGATGTAGCCAATTCGCCGACTGTCGTTGGTTATAAAGCACTGCCGGGCTATATAAAATATGTAGATCGGAATGGTGATGGTGTGATAACCGCTGCACAAGACCAAGGCTATGTAGGCAAGAGCTCAACCCCAACACATACAGGTTCGTTCAACTTGTTTGGCGATTGGAAGGGATTCGACTTCGACTTGCTGTTCTCTTGGGGCTTAGGCAACGTTGTGGCCTTGACCGGAGAATACAGCGGTTCGGGCATCCAAGACAACACGGCCTATACAAAGCCATTCTACCACGGTGGTAACTCACCAACTTATTTGGTAGAGAAATCGTGGACACCTGACAACCCCAACGCAGAGTTTCCGCGTCTTGAGATTTCAGGTCCGAGCAACAACAATGGCTTCTCATCCACGTTCTGGTATCGCTCTGGCAACTACATGCGGTTAAAGACAGCGCAAATTGGCTACAACTTCCCCAAACAATGGCTAACAAGCATAGGCATTGAGGGTGCAAGACTATATGTGGAGGGTTTCAACCTGTTGACATTCAGCAGTCTGACCAAATACAACATAGACCCTGAGTCTCCTTCTGTAAACAACGGTTACTACCCACAACAGAGGACGTATACCATGGGAATAAAACTAACTTTCTAAAAGATTTGACAGTATGAAAAATATATGTTTTAACATAGCGGTGGCATTTTGTGCAGTCTTGCCCTTGACATCGTGTAACGACTGGCTGGATGGCGTTACTCAAACAGCGACCGTAAGTGATGAGATTGTTTGGCAAGATGCAAAGCACGTTGATAAAAACGTGAATGCTTTTTATACCGCTTTGAACAGATACGGCCAGTTTGGGGAAACGCAGTTTGGCGGTAGCCTGACCGAAAGCCTTACCGACGCCTTCAAATATGGCTCGGTAGCACTGGGGCATCGCGCAGGTCATCCCAATGTTTACGTCACCGACCCATCCGTGGTGACACCCGATGGCTGTCTATATAATGTATGGAGCGAGGATGCTGCATACGGAAGTATAAGGCAGATAAACCAGTTTTTAGCCATGCAGAAGCAATATTCGAAGTTTTCTGAGGAGCAAAACGCACGATGGGAGGCACAGGCTCGTTTCTTCCGTGCATACCTATACTTCCAGTTGGCCAAACGGCATGGTAGCGTCATTATCTATGATAATTTGCCGGAAAGCAACGACAAAGCACTAAGTTCGGCTGAAGAAACTTGGAAATTTATTGCCGACGATCTTGACTTTGCGGCAGCTAACCTTCCTGCGGAGTGGACAGATCCCAGCGCAAAAGGCAGGGTAACTAAAGGAGCCGCCTACGCCCTGAAGTCACGAGCCATGCTTTACGCAGAACAATGGCAGGCTGCATACGACGCGGCTGACAAGGTAGAGAAGCTCGGTCTTTACGATTTGGCATCCAATTACGCTGACGCATGGAGTGGCAACAACAACGAATGCATATTGGCCTTTAGGTATAACAAGGACAGTGGGCCTTACCACAGCTTTGACAAATACTATGTGCCACAGTGCGACGGATACGATTATGGTGCCATGGGAACACCCACGCAGGAAATGGTGGAGTGCTACGAGACTAAAGATGGCAAAACCGTGGACTGGACGCCATGGCATGAAACGACCAACCAAAAGCCTCCTTACGACCAGCTTGAACCACGGTTTGCCGCTACCATCATATATGCTGGATGCAAATGGAAGGGTCGCAAGATGGATTGCAGCGTTGGAGGCAAGAATGGTGAGTTCATGGCTTATCGTGAACAGGCCTACTCTTACGGCAAAACCACCACGGGATACTTCCTTCGTAAACTGCTCGATGAAAAGCTGACGGACATCAAAGGACAGCACAGCTCACAACCATGGGTAGAAATACGCTTTGCCGAGGTGTTGCTCAACAAGGCCGAGGCAGCCTTCAGATTGGGCAAAACCAGTGAGGCACAGACACTCATGAACCGCGTGCGGAAACGTGTTGGACTGCCTGCGAAAACCTCGACCGGTGACACATGGTTTAAGGATTACCGTAACGAGCGTAAGGTGGAATTAGCTTACGAAGGACATCTGTTCTGGGATATGCGCAGGTGGAAACTGGCTCATATCGAGTATAACAACTACCGCTGTCACGGTATGAAGATTACCAACGGCACATACGAGTATGTTGATTGTGACGGTCAAGACCGTAAGTTCTCGTCAAAACTCTACAGGCTGCCTGTTCCTACATCCGAATTGAAGAACAATAAGTTGGCCAAGCAGTTTGATGAATGGAAATAACAACCTTTAAGTATTGACAAATATGAAAACCAAAATATTGACATTAGCCTGCAACCTGCTGCTTATTTTTACATGGGTAGGTTGCCAAGAGCCCGAGGAGTTTCATCCTAACATAGAGCGAAACGGCATCACAAATCTCACTGCACGGTTTATTGATGATGACAGGGATGAAAACAACTTCACAAGTGAGATAGACTATCAAAATAAAGTGATTACCGTCGTGTTTCCCTACAACTACCCACGGTTGTCTGACAATGTTCTCGACAAGTCGTCGCTCAAAAAGATGCGGGTGTTCGCAAGCCTCGAAAACAATGTATATGTGACACCTAAGCTGTACTTTATGGACCTGACGAAGGAGAACACGATTACCGTGACCGACCAGAACGGAGGGAAGGCTGACTATAAAGTAGTGGCTGAAATAAGGAAAAGCAACGAGTGTGCCATCACTAAGTTTGACCTTCCGAATGCCAACTTAAGTGGTCTTGTGAAGGAAGCAGACAAGGTGATCTCCCTTGTCTCCGCTGACGAGATTGGCAAACAACTTGCTACGGTGAGTATCTCTCATGGAGCCACCATTTCACCAGACCCAACAGTCGTAGCTCTTGACTATGACCAGGAGCAACAATTCAAGGTTACGGCGCAAGACGGCGTTACCTCGATGGTGTACACAGTGAAAAAAGAAATTCCACAAAAAATCAACAATGGTTTGCGCGCCAGCAGCGCTCAACTGTTGTGGGTAAAGAAACTTGTGGACATCGGACTAACCCAAAACCACATGACCACCGGTATAGCAGCTCTTAACAACTATGTTGTCGTGAACGAGAGAGGCAATCGACAAGCTGTATATCTCAACGCTAAAACCGGAGAGATAGCGGGTCATATCGACATCAGCGAATTTGCGGGAAGCCTGACAAACATGTATGCCACGGCCGATGACAACGACAACATATTGTTCTGTAACCTCAACAACCAGAAAAATGGTAAGTTTGTTATCTGGAGGGTAAAGGGTGTCAAGGGCAAGCCTGAAAAGTATTTAGAATATACCACAAGCGCACAGATGGGACGTAAACTATCTGTTATAGGTAGCTTGGATGGTGATGCTATTATTACGGCACCTATACATGGTACCGCAGGACAATTTGCACGCTGGCAGGTGAAAGCCGGAAAGCTGGTTTCTACAACGCCCGTCATGGTTCAAGCTAAAGGCTTAGGTAAATGGGGTAATAATGCAGACGTAATATACAGCGATCCAACTGACCCCACAAGCGACTATTTCGCTGCGTACTATGCTGCACCAAGGCATGCCTCATTGTTTGATGGCAAAACCAATTCCATCAAAGCCAAGGGACCAGAGATTTCTGCCAACTGGCTGCAGAATGCGGTAGACTATACCGTATTTAACAAAGCACACTACTTCCTTTCTAACTCTGTGAACCTTTGGACATGGGGTACGGACGACTGCATCTACTTGTTCGACACAGGTGGTGGCAATTTGGACACGCAGGTGCTTGACTTCTCTTCAAACGGCTTGGATATTAATGGCAAGTACGGTGGCAAGGCATTAGGAAAACAAAACGCAAATGGAACAGGCGATGTCGCACTGAGAGTATCGAACGACGGATACTATCTGTACATCTACTTCATGTTTACCAACGGATATGTTGGTTGCGTACGCTGCGACTGTTTGGATTTGTAATCTTATATTTAGCCATCTCAATGCTTTGGCCTTGTCACTGCATTGAGATGGCTTTCATCGTTCACGATTGACAAAAAAACAAATCCATCTTGTTGGATGATGAAAAAAGAACCGTATTTTTAATGGAAAGAATAAAATAATAAGGGACAACGGATGAAGCAACCATATAGTACTATTAGCCTTTTATTACTGACACTACTGTTTTTTTTATCATGTGGCTCAAAGGACCCAATAGATTATTGGGGACAAAACAAACAAAAGGAAGAACCGGAAAATAACAAAGAAACAGAAAATAAAACCGACAAACCAAGATATATCTGGATTGACGCAGCAGCAAATTTTCCTGATTTTGCCAATAGCAAAGAGGCCATAACGCGAGATTTGACCCTTGCAAAAGACGCAGGTTTCACAGATATTGTGGTAGACGTGCGACCTACATGCGGTGACGTGTTATTCAAGACTTCTACAGTAGAACAAGTGAAATATCAATACGCGTGGACATCCACAGGCTATACAAAGATAGACCGCACGGCCACATGGGACTACTTGCAAGCGTTCATAGATGCCGCACGAAAATTGGATTTGAAAGTACATGCAGGTATTAACACGTTTGTTGGAGGAAACACCATGAACAACGGTACGGGCATGGTGTATCGTGACGAGAGCAAGAGAGCATGGACAACACAGATGAGCACAGCTCAGGGAATTGTTAGTATCATGGACGAGGCTGAGCCTACCAAGTTTCTAAATCCAGCCAATCCGGAAGTGCAAACTTTTCTTTGCAACTTGTTGCGCGATCTTGCGAAATATGACCTTGACGGTATTGTATTGGATCGAGGCAGATATTTGGATCTGCGTGCCGACTTCTCTGATCTTTCCCGTAAAAAATTTGAAACGTATATGGGAAGCAAAATCTCCAATTTCCCGGAAGACATCCTTCCCAAAGGCGCAAGAGAGTTATCGGGGAAATCTTCTGATTACACAAAGAAATGGTTGGAGTTTAGAGCAAAAACCATTCGCGACTTTATGGAAAAGGCACGAAACGCAGTCAAGAGCGTCAATTCCAAAATACAATTTGGCGTGTATGTTGGTGGTTGGTATTCCACCTATTACACTGTGGGTGTGAATTGGGGATCCCCTAAATTTAAAACCTCTGATTATTATAGATGGGCAACTAAAAACTATCACTCCTTCGGATACGCTGACTTGATGGATCAAATGCTTATTGGAGCGTACGCCTCGCCATTACGTGTTTATGGCAATACTGAATGGACCATGCAGGGATTCTGCCAACAGGCCATGTCAAAGATAAAAGGTGCCTGCCCCAAAGTTGTGGGAGGACCCGATGTAGGCAATTGGGACACGGCCAATAAAGCCACCCAAGAGCAGGAAAACCAAGCCATCGTGCAATCTGTCAAGGCATGCATGGATGCTTGTAACGGTTATTTTCTGTTTGACATGATTCATCTTAAGAAAGCCAATCAATGGAAATATGCCAAGGAAGGCATAGCTAAAGCCATCGACAAAACAAAGTAATAACATATAATATACGACTTATGAAAAGAGCTTGTCTCACACTACTCCTATTGTGCACCACCTTATTGACTTTTGCCACGATCAAACCCAAGGTTATGTGGTTGGATTGTTCAGCCAACTTCGAACGATTCAGCTATCCTGACTCCATCAGGTATTACGTTGGCAAATGCCACGAGGCTGGTATCACGCATTTAGTATTAGACATCAAGGATAACACCGGCGAGGTGCTTTACGACAGCAAGTACACATCGAGGAAAAGAACGTGGAAGGGATTTACACGTCCTGATTTTGACTTTATCAACACGTTCATCTCCGAAGCTCACAAGCAAGGCATGGTTATCTTTGCCGGCATGAACATCTTCGCTGACGGAAGTAAGGCACACGGTCAGCCAAGAGGAGCTGTCTTTGGGAAAAACAAGAAATGGCAATCCATCAATTACGTTCCCGGCAAAGGACTCATCCCCGTGACAGAACTAAATGGAAAAACGTCCATGTTCTTGAACCCGGCCTTGAAAGACGTACAACGACATGAAATCAACATCGTGAAAGAGGTGGTCAAACGCTTTAAGTTTGACGGTATCATGCTGGACCGGGCGCGCTATGATTGTATCGACTCAGACTTTTCAGAAGCATCGCGCACCTTGTTTGAAAAATACATCGGTCAAAAACTAAACAGATATCCTGAAGACATATACGAATGGAAAGCCAACGACAAAGGCTCGTTCGACAGGGTTCCAGGACCGTATTATAAGAAATGGATTGAGTGGCGTGCCTCTGTCATTTATGGTTTTATAAAGGATGTCAGAACCGCCATTAAAAAAATAGATTCTCAATGTATGCTGGCCTCATACACGGGAGCATGGTATCCTACCTATTATGAGGTGGGCGTAAACTGGGCAAGCAACAAGTATGACCCTTCAAAGGATTTCCCATGGGCCACGCCTGAGTATCGCCAATATGGCTATGCTGAACTGATAGATTTTTACACCAACGGTAATTATTATAAAAATGTAACCATAGACGATTATTACAAGTCGTCAGGATTGTACAAAAACGAGACCGACAGCGAAGTCTCGTCAGGCGAATACCTCTGCGTGGAAGGCGGTTGCAAATATACAAGGCAGCTGTTGCAGGGTGTCAAGCCATTCTATGGAGGCCTATATGTACAAGACTACCGGAATAACTCCTTGCAATTTCAGAAGGCTGTCCGCATGAATCTCAAAGAGTCTGACGGTGTCATGATATTCGACATCGTGCATATCATCCTCTATGATTGGTGGAAAGAGCTGAAGGAAGCGTTAAATGAACACCATGCGCCTAATCCACACGAGCTGTATGGATCGGTCACTTGCGAAGGCAAGGGCGTGGCCAATGTTGTGGTGACAGATGGGAAACGCTGTGTAGTGACAGATAAGAACGGTGTATATCGCATACCAAACGTAGGTGACACACGGTTCGTGTACATATCCACGCCTGCCGGATATCTCACCGAAACCAATAGGGGAATACCTCTGTTTTATCAAAAAATTGACCTTCAAAAACAACAGTTAGAATACAATTTCAAGCTCAAGAAAAATCCCAAGGACGACTCAAAACATATCGCTATCGTAGAGGCCGACGTGCAAGCCAATTCCAAAGAACATTGGTCGAAATACGGTCCAGTAGTGGACGACTATCGCAAGTTGTTGGCCTCAACTCCAGACAAAGATGCATTTGGCTTGTCATGCGGTGACATCTGTTGGGACACGCCGACAACATTCTTTGAGGATTACATGCGACAGGCAGAGCGTATCAACATTCCCTTTTATCGAGTGATTGGAAATCACGACATGGACTACAATGGCCGAACGCACGAAACATCCTACCGATCATTTGAATCGCACTTCGGACCATCATGCTATTCTTTTAACAAAGGCAACGCACACTATATCGTAATCAACAATTGCTTTTACGTTGGACGACAATACTTCTATGTAGGATACATCGATGAGAAAACCTTTAAGTGGTTGGAACAAGATCTTTCCTACGTTCCCAAAGGCACCGTAGTTTTTGTAGCGGCGCATATTCCTTTCAGGTCTACGGTGAAAGAACAACCGTTTGTTTACACCTACCAATACTTAGGAGGCGAAACCATCAACGCAGAGTCGCTCTTCAAACTACTTGACGGCTACGAATCGCATTTCCTCACCGGGCACATGCATACTAATTCGAACGTCATTTTCAACAATCATCAGATGGAACACAACATCGGAGCCGTATGTGGAACATGGTGGCACGCCCCATTATGCCTTGACGGTACGCCGCAGGGATGTCAGGTCTTCGAGGTGGATGGCAAGAAGGTGAGTTGGTATTACAAGAGCACGGGCTATCCCAAGACATATCAGTTTAGAACATACGCACCTGGCACGGTGAAAGAATATCCTAAGGATATCATCGCCAATGTGTGGAATTATGACGACCAATGGAAAGTGGAGTGGTTGGAAAACGGAAAACCGATGGGTGTGATGAAGCAATACACCGGACTGGATCCTGCTGCCGTCAAAATGGTTAAGGACAATCGCAAGACCATGCAAAGCTGGATTGCACCCCTGCCCACCAAACACATGTTTCGCGCTACGCCTCACCATGCCAATTCTAAATTGACCGTCCGCGTAACCGACCGTTTCGGAAATGTTTACCAAGAAGAAATAACACGAAAATGAAACACTTCTTTTTATCTTGTGCCACACTCCTTGTGGCTTGTGTAACACCGAGCACCACTATTGCCAAGGTGACTTTGACCTCTATATGGGGAGACAACATGGTGCTGCAACAACAGGCGGATGTCAAGTTCACGGGCACCGCCAAGAAAAACAGTAAAATAACGATTAAAGCATCGTGGAGTGACAAACGCATCATGACGCAAAGTGACAGTGACGGCCGTTGGCAAGCCACGTTGCATACCACCTCGGCAGGAGGCCCATACACCATCACATTTTCTGATGGAGAGGCGTTAACCCTGAGAAACATCCTCCTTGGCGAGGTTTGGTTCTGCTCTGGACAGTCCAACATGGAAATGCCCGTACGCGGATTCAAGGGTCAACCCGTTTATGGTTGCCAGCCTTATATTGTGTCGGCAAATCCACGAAGGCAGCTGCGGCTCTACACCGTTCAGCGCGATTGGAGCACCACACCCAAGACCGAGGGTGTGAAAGGACAATGGATGGAATTGTCATCGCAAGCGGTGGGCGACTTCAGCGCAACGGCCTATTTCTTCGGAGATTTGTTGCAACGCTCCATCAACGTACCGGTAGGATTGATTCACAGCTCGTGGAGCGCATCCAAAATCGAGGCATGGATGAGTCGACAGACTCTACAACAATTCAGTGAGGTAAAATTGCCTGATGTCAACCAGTCCAAGTTTGGATGGGAAGCTGGTACACCTACACTGCTGTGGAATGCCATGGTAAACCCTTGGAAAGGATTCCCCGTACGAGGCGTGATATGGTATCAAGGTGAGGCCAACGTTTCTAATCCAGCCCTATACAAACGTCTTTTTCCAGCGATGGTGCAACAATGGAGAACCTTTTTTGAAAATAAAGACATGCCCATCTATTACGTGCAGATTGCACCCTATCAGGCTGGCGGCAAGGATAAACTCGAATGGGCATGGTTTCGCCAGTGCCAATTGGAGCTGATGAGCGAGGTGCCCAATGTGGGAATGGTGACCACAACCGATGCCGGCAGTGAGCTGTTTATACACCCACCATATAAAATAAATGTGGGCGAACGACTCGCCTATTGGGCGTTGGCAAAGACATACGGTCGCAGTGGTTTTCTTTATTCTGGGCCGATTTACAAGTCGTGTACACTTAAAGATGGCGTTGTGGAAGTTACATTTGAGCACGGACAAGAGGGCATGATTCCTGAAAATCAAGAAATACGTGGCTTCGAGCTTGTTGACGCAAGTGGAAAAATATATCCTGCCAATGCAAAAATCATCAATAGTACTGCCAAAGTTAAAGTGTGGAACGACTCTGTGCGTCAGCCTACTGAGGTACGTTATTGTTTCCGCAATTATATGCAGGCCGATTTGTGTAATAATGCAGGACTTCCGGCCTCTCCCTTCAGAGCTGAAATCAAATAATCCGAAATCAAGGTGCCGTGATTCGGCATCATTCATTAACTTTGTCTTATATTCATAAAAAATCAAATAACAATGGTCAATAGAAGAGAATTTATCAAAAAGACAGCACTCGCAGGAGCAGCTATGACGATGGCTCCGATAGCAAAGGGAGCGAACGAACTTACAAAAGCAGAGAACCTGCTTAATACGCAAGGAAAAAGCGTTAGTGGCTCTCTCATCGTTCCGAAAAACAACGGACTGAAGATAACTGGTACTTTTTTGGATGAGATATCCCATGACATTCCTCACCAAAACTGGGGAGAAAAAGAATGGGATCAGGATTTCAAGTACATGAAGGCCATCGGCATTGACACCGTGATTGTCATTCGTTGTGGATACCGCAAGTTCATGACTTATCCCTCCGAGTATCTTGTCAAGAAGCATGGATGTTACATGCCGTCTGTCGATTTGATAGACATGTACCTCCGCCTGGCCGATCGATACGGCATGAAGTTCTACTTCGGCCTTTACGATTCTGGTCGATACTGGGACACGGGTGACATGTCTTGGGAGATTGAGGACAACAAATATGTCATCGATGAAGTGTGGAAGCGTTACGGTCACCACAAGAGCTTTAAGGGGTGGTATATCAGCACCGAGATTAGTAGGCAGACCAAAGGTGCCATTCCCACGTTTCATGCACTTGGCAAGCAGTGTAAGGATATTTCGGATGGCTTACCTGTTTTTATATCTCCATGGATTGACGGAAAGAAAGCGGTGATGGGTACACAGCAGCTCAGCAAAGCTCAAGCGGTTTCCGTAGAGGAACATGAACGTGAATGGAACGAGATCTTTGATGGCATACACGACGTGGTTGATGCCTGTGCTTTCCAAGACGGACACATCGACTATGATGAGCTGGATGCTTTCTTCTCGGTGAACAAAAAGTTGGCCGACAGGTATGGTATGCAATGTTGGACCAATGCCGAATCGTTCGACCGCGACATGCCCATCAGGTTCTTGCCAATTAAATTTGACAAGCTGAGAATGAAGCTGGAAGCTGCCAAGCGTTGTCATTACGACAAAGCCATTACGTTCGAATTCTCCCACTTTATGAGTCCACAGTCGGCCTACATCCAGGCACATCACCTGTACGACCGTTATAAAGAATATTTCAATATCAGGTAATCAATAGTTTTCCATATCATGAATGATTCTTCCGTAAAACTGGGATATGTGTTTTATTTGGCGCTGGCTGCGGCATTGGGCGGACTGCTCTTTGGGTATGACACGGCCGTCATATCAGGCACCATAGACCAGGTCACGAGTCAGTTTTCGCTCAGCGTTTTACAACAGGGCTGGTATGTAGGTTGTGCCTTGATCGGTTCTATCATAGGCGTGGCATTCGCCGGTTGGTTAAGTGACGAGATTGGACGCAAGCCTGCCATGTTCCTGTCTGCCATCTTATTCACTGTCTCAGCCGTCGGGTGTGCCATCACCCCTACGTTCAATTGGTTGGTGATTTATCGTATGGTGGGCGGTGTTGGCATCGGCGTGGTATCCATTGTCGCACCTATGTACATATCAGAGGTTTCTGTTTCGCAATACCGCGGCAGGATGGTGTCCCTCTACCAGCTGGCCATAACAGTTGGCTTCCTGGCTGCCTATCTGGTCAACTTCTTGCTCTTGGGTGTTTCTCAAAGCCATTCTTTCGCATCTTCACAATTCCAACTGATATTTGTGGATGAGGTGTGGCGAGGGATGCTGGGCATGGAAACGATACCAGCATTGTTCTTTTTCATCCTTTTGTTTTTCATTCCAGAGAGTCCGAGGTGGCTGGTTGTTCGTAACAAAAGCCATAAGGCCACCCTCATTCTTGAAAAATTCTTTTCTGAAAAGAAAGAGGTGGATGCCGTTGTCAGTCAGGTACAATCCAATCTGGCCTCGCAAGTTAAGACCGACTGGCATCAACTTCTGCGTCCGGGAATATTCACTGCTGTCGTTGTCGGAGTGTGCATCGCCATTCTCGGACAGTTCATGGGCGTGAATGCTGTGTTGTATTATGGCCCTTCTATCTTCAAGGATGCAGGTATGACCGATCCCTTGTTCTGTCAAGTTCTGGTGGGCATCGTCAATTGTGTCACCACTATTCTGGCTATGAGCATTATCGATAAGGTAGGAAGAAAAAAGCTCATCTATTATGGCGTGTCTGGCATGATACTGTCGTTACTGATGATTGCTTTCTATTTCGCATTCACAGAGACGATGAACCTTTCGGTCTATTTCATGCTTTCATTCTTTCTCTTCTATGTGTTTTGCTGCGCCATCTCTATCAGTGCGGTGGTTTGGGTGCTGCTTTCCGAGATGTATCCCAACAGTGTCAGAGGCGTTGCCATGTCCATAGCCGGTTTCGCATTATGGATAGGAACCTATCTTGTGGGACAGCTCACACCATGGATGCTCACATCGCTGACACCTGCCGGTACGTTTATATTCTTTGCCATCATGTGTTTGCCCTACATGTTCATCATGTGGAAATACATTCCAGAAACCGCCGGCATGTCATTGGAAGAAATAGAACGCTACTGGACCAAACGCAAATAACCAGTTTGTTCAAGTGAAATTCATGGATTATATCCAAATAATGTATCATAGTAACATGAAAAAGATTTTGTTAATGTTACTGCTGTCTTGCTCGCTTTCGATGCATGCTGCCAATCCTAAGCCTTTCACGATTCCCGAACTCAAGACTTGGTACGGTGGCAAGGGATCTTTTGTGCCTACAAAAGCATCGCGCATCGTGTACACAGGCAATGACAAGCGTGTGACAATGGCTCTTGAGGTGTTTGCTGCCGACTACCAGAAGATGTTCAATATCACACTGCCCATTGTGAAAGACAAGGCTCGGGCAGGGGATTTCGTGTTTACCGTTAGCACCCAAAAAGGCTCCAAGGCAAACGAAGGCAGCGAGGCTTACAAAATTAATATCGGGCGTGTAGCTCGTGTGGAAGCTGCCACGCCCCAAGGCATCCAATGGGCCACGCGTACCATTCTGCAACTGTGCAGGCAGAACAAGGGATGTACCATGCCTCAAGGCACCATCATAGACGCTCCTGCCTATCCCACCCGAGGGTTCATGCTCGACTGTGGTCGAAAGTTTTTCACCATGCGTGTGCTCAGGCAATATGTGCAAATGTTGTCGTATTACAAAATGAACACACTGCACATCCATCTAAACGATAATGGCCACCGCCAATTTTTCAACGACGATTTCGACAGTACACCAGCGGCGTTCAGGTTGGAATGCGACACCTATCCAGGCTTGACGGCGCGTGACGGACACTACACCAAAGAGGAATTTAGAAGCCTGCAACGATATGCCGATAGTCTTGGGGTGGAGATTATACCCGAGATTGATTTCCCAGCACACTCGCTCGCCTTTACCCGTTACAAGCCTGAATTAGCCAGTAAGAAATACGGGAAAGACCACTTGGATTTGTTCAACCCCGAAACATACACTTTCTTGGATGCGTTGCTCAAAGAGTATCTTGGCGGTGACGAACCTGTTTTTAGCGGAAAATACATGCACATTGGCACCGATGAATATGCCAACGAGGACCAGCAAGTGGTGGAGAAGTTCAGGTACCTCACGGATAGATACATCAAATATGTGGAAAAATTCGGCAAGAAGGCTATTATATGGGGCCAGCAGACACATGCCAAAGGTACCACGCCCATCAAAGTAAAAGATGTCACCATGCAGATTTGGAACAACAACTACGCCAATCCTCACTCCATGGACAGCTTGGGGTACGACATCATCAGCATTCCCGACTGGCAAGTGTACATCGTACCCAAGGCTGGTTACTACCAGGATTATCTTGACATCAAAAATTTGTACCAGAATTGGACACCCGCCCATATAGGCGACGTGGTGTTCCCCGAAGGTAATCGAAGCATCAAAGGAGGAATGTTTGCCGTTTGGAACGACCACATCGGCAATGGCATCAGCGCGCAAGACGTGCACTACAGGTTCTTCCCCGCTTTGCAAACGCTGTCTACTAAAACCTGGTCGGGTATAAGCACCACGTTCTTGTTTGAGCAATTTGACTCTCTGCGCAAGACTTTCGATGAAGCCCCAGGACTGAACGTGGCCGGCTACTATCCACAGGGAATCATCCTGAAGCGGCCACAAGTGAACCGTGGAGACCGCATGCCCATAGACCAAGTGGGCTGGGATTACGAGGTGGCGTTCGACATTGACTACGTACCCGAGGAAAAGGGAACCGTACTGTTCAGCTCCGATGATGCCACTTTCTACCTGTCAGACCCCATCAACGGACTTATCGGGTTCAGCAGGGACGGCTATCTCTACAACTTCGGCTACCAACTAATGCCAGGAGAGAAGGTCAATATGAAAATTCGAGGCGACCGCACCGAGACTTCACTCTGGATTAACGGGCAAATGGTGAGCAGACTCAACGTGCTGAAATTGAGAAACGTGGATTACAACCAAATGCATTATTTCCGCACCTTAGTCTTTCCGTTAATGAAAGCGGGAACCTCTTTTAAAAGCAAGGTAACCAATCTGTTGGTAACTAGCCAACCAAAGTCTATAATCTAACAATCGTCGCACTAATAATTTACAAACCTAATATCTAAATTATATGGAACTTTCAAAACAATTAACATTCTTAGAGAAAGGTCTTTTATCGATTGTTTTACTATCAGGTTTATCGGGGATGGCAAATGTGGCTAACGCATCTACCACACAAATCTCGAAAACTGATTTTGTACAGCAATCGCAAAAGACCGTGACAGGTATCGTTCTTGACGATCGAGGCGACCCTGTCATCGGAGCAAGTGTCAGCGTGAAAGGTGAAAAAACTGGTGCCGTAACTGACGTCGATGGAAAATTTACTATTCGGACAGAGGGAAATGCTGTTCTGGTTGTCTCATATATAGGATTTGAGCAACAGAGCATTTCCGTCACGAATAAAAATACCATCCGCGTCGTACTAGTGCCCAACACGTCCGAACTGAACGAGGTTGTCGTTACAGCCTTGGGCATCAAGAGGGAGAAAAAAGCCTTGGGCTACGCTATGCAAGAGGTGAACACATCCTCACTCACCGAGAATAAATCGGCCAGTGTGGCCAATATGTTGCAAGGAAAGGTTGCGGGCGTTCAAATATCACAGTCGGGTACCGGCCTTGGTGGATCCACGCGCATCGTCATGCGTGGCCTAAACTCGCTGACTGGCAACAACCAACCTTTATGGGTGGTGGACGGCATGCCCATCAATGATGGCACAACCGAGCAGGCCAACCAATGGGGTGGCAGCGACTGTGCAGGGGCTGCATCCGAGATAAACCCCGAAGATATTGAGAGTATATCGATTTTGAAAGGTGCCAACGCAGCTGCTCTTTATGGCTCGCGCGCACAAAACGGTGCTATTGTCATAACGACAAAAAAAGGGAGACAAGGACAACCTTTGAGCCTTGAGTATAACGGCAATCTAAGCGTTTCTGAAGCTTACTCGCCATATAGTTACCAAAATCAATATGGACAGGGGTCGAACGGGGACTATAACACAAGTTCACAGATGAGTTGGGGAGCGCCATTGGATGGTCGCATGGTGGACAATTGGCGCTCTACTATCTACAAAGATGCGCGGTATGATAAGTATGCGTTACTGCCTCAAAAAGATTATATAACCGACTTTTATCGTACCGGCGTGTCATTCGCCAACACACTGACGGTTTCTGCCGGCGGCGAATACATATCTGGTAGGCTGTCATACACCGATTCGCGCTCCAATGACATCGTTCCAAACTACTCGCAAAATCGCCAATATCTCAACATGAACACCGAGTTTAGGAACAAACAACTGACCATAGGAGCCAAGGTGAGCTACATGCGCGAGCTTACGACAAACCGGCCAGGACAGGGCGAGTATGGTTTGATGGTTCAATTGGTGAAAATGCCACGTGGCATTCGATTGGCCGACCTGAGAGATCCAAGAGGAACAGGTTCCTACATAAACAACTCGGTAAACTGGTCTGGACCAAGCGATAACTATGCTAACCCTTATGCTCTCTCTTCTGGGGAGAACGGAAACAAAACAGAGCGAAACCGCATCATCGGGCAAGTCACGGCCTCATACAAATTCACAGACTATCTACACCTCACAGGTAGAGCTGGTATTGACAGGTATTCTGACCACGTCAGGAATTTCAATACCATGCCGGATATCACATCGACAGCCTCGCAGTATCTCAATAGCATGCTTGTCAACAAGGAGTTCAACGCAGACTTAATACTCTATTTTGACCGCAGCTTCAACGATTTCAGCGTAAACGCCAACGTGGGTACGGCAGTGATGAACACCAAAAACGAGTCTCTGTATGGCTCTTCTGGCAAGTTCGCCATTCCCAATGTATGCAATTTGGGTAATGGGTTGACTCAAACCACAGGCGAGGGATACTCCAAGAAGGAGATACAATCAGCCTTCTTCGCTACAACCGTAGGATACAAGAACATGGCATACGTGGATATTACTGGCCGAAACGACTGGTCGTCAACTTTGCCGAAGGAAAACAGATCTTACTTCTACCCATCTGTCAGCTCAAGCGTCATCTTGTCGCAAATGTTTAAATTACCACGATGGGTTACATACTGGAAAGTGAGAGGATCATGGGCAAAGGTTGGAAACGACACTGATCCATACAAGCTCGCCACCTATTATTACTTATGGACCACGGGAAACAAATTAGATGCGAACGGCGATAAAGCCAACCCGGGCATTTTAAAGCAGTATCTCAGCAAGTCGAAAGCGTTGGATAATCTGAAGCCAGAATCGACTACATCGGCAGAACTGGGCACAGAAGCCCACTTCTTTGACAATCGTCTGTCTGTAGATTTCACCTATTATACTACTTCAACTAAAAACCAAATACTTGGAGTAGACATGCCGGGTTCGTCAGGATACTCGTCTAAGTTCATCAATGCAGGAGAAATCAAAAGTCACGGCTATGAGTTGATGGTTAACGCAACGCCCTTGAAAACCAAAGATTGGAATTGGGACATCAACCTCAACTGGGGATTGAATCGTACGGAATGTGTTATGCTCGACAGCGAGATCTCGCGTTACGAACTGGGCTCAACGCGGGCTGGCAAGGTGGTTGTAGAGACCGGGAAGAAATATGGCAACATCATTGGTAAAGCTTACAAACGCAATGAGGCAGGACAAATCGTTGTCAACGACAAAGGCTTGCCAGAGTCTGTGTCTGATAAAGTTATCGGTAACATACAGCCCGATTGGACTGGCTCCATAGGTAACATGTTGAGATATAAGGATCTTGTGCTGTCATCGTTGGTAGATATACGCATGGGTGGCGACTTTATCTCAAGCACAGACAATTACGCGTGTCAGCAGGGTACGGCTGCAAAAACCATCTACGGCCGACAGCAAGGCGAGCAAATTATCGTGGACGGTGTGACGGCCGACGGAAAGAAAAACAATGTAGGGCTCAATGCTGAAACCTATTGGACCAACATAGCAGGACCAGAGGGCATCATGGAAGCATTCATGCACAAAGGAACATACGTCAAGATGCGCGAACTATCATTAGGTTACATCCTGCCACAAGCATGGTTCGCACACATGCCAATCAAGTATGTCAAGGTGTCCTTGGTAGGCAGAGACCTATTCTATTTCTATAAAGCCGCCCCCATCAACCCAGAGGGAGCGTTCTCAAGAAACGATTACGCGCAGGCTTTTGAGTTGGCATCCATGCCACCAACACGGGCTTATGGCCTAACTGTTAACGTGAAATTCTAAAAGTATAGCAACTATGAAACATCATATTTTTAAAAGCACAGCGCTCGCATTGGCTTTTTGCGCCGCAAGCGCAAGTTGTACTGATTCGTTCGATGCGATGAACCGCGACCCCATGGGTATGACCGATGGCGACTTGGGATATATGACCGCTTATATCCAAGAATGGGGTACGCGTATAGGATCTTGGGAATATCAAGTAGGTGAAAACCTGCACACCAATCTTTATGCTCAGTATTTCGCTAACTCAGCCTCCTATTTCACTTCCGACAGTTATACTTACAAAAGTGAATGGGTAACCGACGGTTTTTGGAACACATACTACGTGGGAGTGTTGAAGCAGTTTAAAACGGCTCAAGCCATTGCCGCCCAAAACCCAGCCTATGGCAACATCTTCCAAACCATGAGAATATTCACGGCTATGTGTACTGCACAACTCACAGACTTGTTTGGAGACATGCCTTACACACAAGCTGCATTGGGAAACAGCAAAGCGGAATACGATACACAGAAAAGTATCTACACAGACATCTTTAAAGAGCTATCTGAAGCTGTGGAGAAACTTAGGGCTGATAAGGGCAACGCAACTATGATCACATTTAAGCAAAAGCAAGATCTCATCTACGATGGCGATCTTGAGAAATGGATCAAACTGGGTAACTCCCTCCGATTGAGATACGCCATGCGATTGGCCTATATAGACCCCGAAACGGCCAAGAAAGAGGCGATGGCAGCCTTGGCTGGTGGTGGCATGCTGGACAGCAATGCCGACAATGCTGGTGTGTTCATATCAGGGCAAGGTGTCACTGGGTGGCCCTTGCACCAGATATCTGGCTGGGGCGAGTTTTGTATGAGTAAGACTATGGAAAGAATGCTCAAACAAACCAGCTCTGTCATGGATCCGAGAACAGCTTTATGGTTTGGTCACACGGAAAAATCAACGGTCGAAAATCCAGAGTACACTGGCATTCCTAATGGAGTACCGGTAGACAAACTTGCGCAATATCCCAAAGATATGAGGTCGAACGTGTGGGGACTGCAAACGGCACCAACATGGAATTCGAAAGGAGACAGCAAGTTCCCCTACAACATTGCCAAGCGGCAAAAAGTGATGGACTATGCTGAAGTGTGCTTTTTGAAAGCCGAACTCGCCCTTAGAGGATGGAGTAGCTCCATAAATGCCAAGAACATGTATTTGGCTGGCATACAAGCCTCATTCGATAACGAACGCGCCGACGTGGATCCTTCGTTCTACTCTACAAAGGACGATGAAACCTATAAGAGTAGCGGCAGCGTGGCATGGGAAACGCAATCATCTTTGGAAGGTCATCTTGAACAGATCATGACGCAAAAATGGCTGGCTCTCTATCCGAACGGTGTCGAAGCTTGGACAGAATTCAGAAGAACGGGCTATCCTAAACTGACACCTGTCAAACTCAGTCTTGATCCATTAATTAATGCTGACAAAGGTGAATTCATCAAAAAACTAAGGTACGTTGATGATGAGTTACGTGAGAACCCAAACGCTACAAAAAAATCTCTCAACGATGGCAGAGGAGATGGTTCCAACGTTCGTGTGTGGTGGGATACAGGGCGATACAAATAACTTTTCAGCGCAAGGTGTAGTGAGCGACGCCAAAGGTCGCTCCTACATCGAAAGAATCTGTCGTCTTTACATCGACGAACTTGTTGGCTCAAGGGCACAAGCAAGCTAAAAAATGTACAATCATTTAACAACGGAGGCAAGCATCTGTCATGGGTGTTTGCCTTCTTTCTTTTAGTGCCTGATAATGTTAGTTCATCTCCTTGGCTTTGCCCACACCGCGATTGGACTTATAGATGTGGAGCAAAGTATATAGGGTGGGAGATGGTCTGTTGCGTCGGCCAGTTGGGATGCTTGTCCGTATAAATGACAATAAAAAGCTACTTGCAAAAGTGCAGAATAGAAAAAATCGATAGGTAAATGCGGTACATTTATCTCTATTGGGAATAAGAAAACAGGCCGGAAGATCCAATAGCATTGAGTTGTGAGGTTAAAAGATAAGGTATTCGTGCTCAAATAACATGCAATAACACGTTTAAAGCATACCAATTATGCGGTTAAAAGCATGCTTTAACCATGTAAAAACACGAAACACAGGGCTAAATATTGGACGTGAAACGCTGAACATATTGAGAAACAGGAAGATATGGTGATTGCTCATATTTTCAAAATTTGCGAGAACTTCGAGACGTAGTGGCAAATAAGCGAAATATAGCGAGATATTTGTCAAGAAAAATGATAGATTCTTTTCACGCGAAATCATCCGCAATAATGCTCTTATATGTGGCCAGTAGGCTACGCACATACCTGCTGAATTCGTGGTAGATCGTTTCTCTGCGAATGGTCATGTTGCTAACATGATCTCAAGCCGCACGCGTTTGTATTTTTCTCTATTTATTTTCAAGCAGAATATACTACAGAAATGTTTCAAGTTTTCGATTTTAATTTGTATCTTTGCCCTATAAAGTGCTTTGATTTGAAATTCAACACATCTTTGCTTCCATTTATATAGGTTAAATCAACATCAAAAATGACGACCATACTAAAATTAGAATACCTGAACCGAAAGCCTGACAATTATAAAACAATTCTCAAGTATCTGATGCTTCATGATGGCTGTACGATACCGGAAATCTCGAAACACATAGGCATCAGTGTTCCAACTACGACAAAGATTATCACAAATCTGATAACAAAGGGGTTTGTGGTTTCAAAAGGAAAACGCGATCAGACGCATGGTCGGCTACCTACGGTTTATGGTCTGTCTACCGACTCTGGCTATTTTTTAGGAATCGACCCTGGTTACGACTCTTTAGCCATGGCTCTTTGTGATTTCAGTGGGAACATTGTCTTCGAGAAGAATAATATTCCCTTTAAACAAGAAAACACGCAGCAATGCCTTGACACCTTGCTCGATCTTGTTAATGAATATATTGCCTCTTTGGACATACAAAAGGAGTCAATCCTACAGGCTTCCGTGAATGTGTCAGGTAGGGTGAATCCTTTCACCGGAGTGAGTCACAGTATATTCGATTTCTTGGATCAGCCTTTAGCCAAATATATTTCAGATCACATCGGCATTCCAACGTGCATTGAAAATGACACCAGGGCTATGACTTTTGGCGAATATTTGGTAGGTTGCTGCAATGGTGCCAAGAATGTGCTGTTTGTCAATGCGAGTTGGGGCATAGCCATCGGCATTAT
>CAMQBP010000007.1 GCA_946999025.1 uncultured Prevotella sp.
AAGATATGTTTGATATATTTCATTTCTTAATGCTTATTTGATTCTTCTTCTCTACACGGGAAAAATAGATTGCATCATAAATTACCATCGCTAAATAGTAAATTGTGAACATAGCTGCGAATGCTATGACTTGCTCTCTGGTTCGAACGATCAGGCAATACGCCAGAACCACTAATATTCCCAAAAAGAACTTCACGGCCATGGCTGTCAAGTAAAAGCCTGTCAGCTTCGTTGGTGATGCCTTAGCTGTTTTCTTCCATAAAGCAGCATAGACGAGTGTTGAGGTTAAAAAGTACACCACACACACCACCAGTCCTGTCAGCATTGTTGTTCTGGAAGTGATTTGAATGGCTAATAAAAAGCTCAGCATGAATCCTGCAATGATCCATAAACTAACTTTCTTATATTGTTTAACCACAGAATCAATCATGAACTTTCCGTCTATTATACTTCCACACAAAGTGAAACGTTGTTCTGCTTAACCTCAACGAAGCCACCCAGAATCTCGATTTTCTGCTTTTGTTGATGTGTTTTATATTCCACCACTCCTTTTTCTAACGAAGAGATAATTGGAGCATGGTCTGTCAAGATTTGAAAACTTCCCAATGTTCCAGGCACCAGGACGCTTTCCACCTCTCCGTCATACACCACCTTTTCGGGAGAAACAATTCTAAGATGCAACATATTTCTCTTTCTGTTTTGTGTTTATCCCTGTGCTGCCGCAAGCAATTTCTTACCTTTTTCAATGGCATCTTCTATGGTGCCCACGTTCAGGAATGCCTGTTCTGGCAGGTCATCAACCTCACCATCAAGAATCATATTGAATCCCTTGATGGTATCTTCAATTGAAACCATCACACCTTTCACGCCTGTAAACTGTTCGGCCACCGTAAATGGTTGTGACAAGAAGCGCTGTACGCGACGGGCACGGTTCACAATTAGTTTATCTTCATCAGACAACTCGTCCATTCCCAGAATGGCAATGATGTCTTGTAATTCCTGATAGTGTTGCAAAATTTGTTTCACTCTTTGCGCACACTCATAATGCTCTTTGCCAACAATCAATGGATCAAGAATGCGCGACGTAGATCCCAAGGGGTCCACAGCAGGGTAAATACCCAGCTCTGTGATCTTACGACTCAACTCAGTCGTGGCATCCAAGTGTGCAAATGTCGTGGCAGGAGCAGGGTCTGTCAAGTCATCTGCCGGCACATAAACAGCCTGAACGGATGTAATAGATCCTTTCTTGGTTGATGTGATGCGCTCTTGCATCACGCCCATTTCAGAGGCCAAGGTTGGTTGATAACCCACGGCCGATGGCATACGACCCAGCAAAGCAGACACTTCAGAACCTGCCTGCGTGAATCGGAAAATATTGTCGACGAAGAACATGATGTCTGCATGCTCACCATGCCCGGCAACACCCTTGTCACGAAACTCCTCGGCAACGGTCAACCCTGACAAAGCAACCGATGCGCGGGCCCCTGGTGGTTCGTTCATCTGTCCATATACGAGTGTGGCCTGTGATTGTTTCAATGCTTCAGGATCGACCAATGACAAATCCCACTTGCCTTCATCCATGGCCTTACGGAATTTCTCACCGTATTTAATCACGCCCGATTCAATCATATCTCGAATCAAGTCGTTGCCTTCACGCGTACGTTCACCAACGCCAGCGAAGACCGAATAACCATTATGGCCTTTGGCGATGTTGTTAATCAATTCCATGATCAACACCGTCTTACCGACACCGGCGCCACCGAACAATCCGATTTTACCACCTTTCATATACGGTTCCAGCAAGTCAATCACCTTGATGCCGGTTGCCAGCATTTCTTTGTGCGTAGACAAATCCTCAAACTTTGGAGGTTCTCTATGGATAGGATACGAGTTATCCATGTTCAGCGGTTCCATTCCGTCAATCGCCTTGCCTACCACATTCATCATTCTACCCTTAATCTGTTCTCCAGAGGGCATGGTGATGGGGCTTCCCGTGGGGATAACTTCCATTCCACGTTGCAACCCATCGGTATTATCCATGGCTACACAACGAACCGTGTCTTCACCTATGTGTTGCTGAGTTTCGATGATCAGCTCCGTTCCATCTTGGCGTTTGATTTTTAGAGCATCATAGATTCTTGGGAGCACTTTGTCTGAATCTTGCCCTTTGGTGTCAAAATAAACATCGATGACAGGCCCAATAATCTGAGAGATATGTCCGGTTATCTGTGACATGATTTTATATTTTATATCAATATTTATCTAAATTAATCTTAAACTAAAGCCCTGCAAATATACGAAAATACTTTGTATAGCTCGTTGGCTTCGTTAGATATTAACAAAACCACGTGTTATATTAACATATATTACGGTTGTCGGCTCACCTTATATGCTCAGTTCATCAAGCACCTTGATAAGTTTTCGGTCAAACGGTTTATCACTTCTGATGGCTTCTACCAGCGGAATGTAAGCTATCTCGTTGTTTTTGATTCCTATCATGATGTTGCGTTGCCCCTGTAAGATAGCCTCAATGGCCGACACGCCTGTTCTACTTGCCAGTATTCTATCATGTGCAGAGGGACGACCTCCACGCTGAAGATGCCCTAAAATGGTGACGCGAACATCATATCCGGGAAACTCTTTCCTTACACGATCAGCGTAATACAACGCACCACACTTGGGACTTTCGCTCACGATGACGATGCACGAGCGTTTTGATTTACGTATACCCCGTTGCATGAAATGTCCTAACTGGTCTACGTCAGTATTATCTTCGGGTATGATGGCAGCTTCTGCACCTGATGCGATAGCACTGTTTTGCGCCAAGAAACCAGCATCACGCCCCATCACCTCTACAAAGAAAATGCGCTCATGGCTCTGTGCCGTGTCCCTGATTCGGTCAACACATTCAACAATCGTGTTCAGGGTTGTGTCATATCCAATGGTCGAATCCGTTCCATACAAGTCGTTGTCAATCGTACCGGGCAGACCGATACAACGAACATCGTATTCCTTACCGAACTCCATAGCACCCCTTAGCGAACCATTTCCACCAATCACAATCAATGCGCCTATCTGATGTTTCTTAACATTTTCATAAGCTTTCTTTCGTCCCTCAGGTGTCATAAACTCTAAAGAGCGTGCTGTTTTCAAGATTGTGCCGCCCGACATGATGATGCCGCTCACGTTTTCGGTCGTAAAATCCTTGATGTCGTCGTTAATCAGGCCATCAAATCCCTTGTAGATACCTTTAATCTTAAAGCCATTACAGATGCCCGCGCGCGTCACCGCACGGATGGCTGCATTCATTCCCGGAGCATCTCCACCAGAGGTCAAAACTCCTATTGTTGTTATATTATTCATACTTCAAAAAAATGCTTCATACAAAGATATATAGAGCCAGATAGCCCAACACGGTTCCCACCAATGCTTTCCATCCTATATTGCGCAAATACCAGCCCACTCGGATGCGTTCAGCCTTAATCAAGGCTAACCCGCTCATCGAGCCAATGGCCAAGATGTTTCCGGCAACGGCTGATGTGTATCCCACTATTTTCCAATATTCCCCGTCTTGCGCGAATGCCGACAGGATACCTGATGCGTGAACATCATCCACTGCATGAAGCGACAGCATGCCCATTCCTGTGGCAAAGTTGTCTAAAATGGTACTCACCAGTGCACCCGCTGCGCCCAACATCCACACATTCTGCACTCCCTGGTCTAACAAAAGGGTAAACCGCTGCATGAATCCAGTTTCCTGTAATACACCGACAGCCAGCATGATGCCCATCACAAAGAGCATCATTTGCAGTACACCATATTGCAGTACACGTGGCGTGCGGCGCTGTATCATCTGTTCTTCATTCATCAGTCGATGGTTGAACAATTCGTTCACCACCCAAAGAACGGATAGCACGCAGAGCGCTCCGAGGAATGGACTCAACCGGGTGATATTACTAAACGACGGGATGAACCACAACCCACCAATGCCGATGAACAGCATCAACAATCGTTGTCGCACGTTGAGATTGGTATCATCGCCACGATAGGGCATCACAATCCACTCGGTCTGCATCCGCTCGGGCAACATCCGCCCCACCCAATAGGTTGGCAGGGCCCATGCGATGAGGCATGGGATGAGTAACGACAGCGAATAGTTGGTTGGCGTAACGGCTCCTTGACTCCACAAAACCAGTCCCATGGGATCGCCGATGACCGTTAACGCTCCGCCACAATTGGCAGCCAAGACGATGGCCGAACCATAAATCATGCGGTATCGCCTGCTTGGAATAATCTTGTGCATGATAGTGAGCATCATGACCGTGGTGGTGAGGTTGTCGAGATTGGCCGAGATGATAAACGTCACAACGGCCAGCCTCCATAATATTTTCTTGCTGCTGCGTGTTTTCAACAGCTGGCTGATAAAATCGAAACACCCATTGTTGCTCAGAATCTCCACAATGGTCATAGTGGCCATCAAGAAGAGAACAATCTCTGAGGCATGACCCACATGCTTGAGAAACACATGGCGGGCAATAAACTCTTTGACAAGTATTCCTGTAGATTCGGCTCCGTTTAAGAAATGAGCATAATCGGTAGCGTGGCGACTCATCACGAAATCGGTGCCGTAACCGACGTACAAAACCCATCCCACCGTTCCTGCGAATATGGCAACAGCAGCTTTGTTGACATTCGTCTTGCTTTCTGTGGCTATCAAGAGAAGGCAGACTGATAAAATGATGACAATGATGGGTGTCATGAGAAAGTGACTTAATCACCGCAAAGGTAATAAATATAATGTGAAACAAACAAAACAATTGTGTGATTTTTCCATTAAAACCTCAAAACAGCCTTGTACTTCAATTTTGAATCTGCACATGGAACATGCTTGGCAAACCCATTGAGTTTAACAGGCAAACCCATTGAGTTTTGCGGGCAAACCCATTGAGTTTGGACCGCAAAACCAATGCTTTTAGAAGAGCTTCATGACCCGTTGTTTATCAGCTACTTACCTACATAGCTTTTAATTGAAAAAGGCACAGAGCGTAAACCCTGTGCCTTTTATCGTTCTTCAACAAGTTACTCGTCCTGCTTACAAACGAGCTTAATCTTCCTCTGGTGTGATGAGCTTATAGCCCTTGCCGTGGATGTTGATGATTTCAATCTGGTCGTCATCCTTCAAGTGCTTGCGCAACTTCGTGATGTAAACATCCATAGAACGGGCGTTGAAATAGTTGTCGTCTATCCAGATGGTCTTCAAAGCAAAGTCGCGCTGCAGAATTTCGTTCGCATGTGAGCAAAGCAAGGCCAGCAACTCGTTCTCCTTGGTTGTCAACTTGGTTTGCTTCTCACCGATGGTGAGCAACTGCTTCTGCGTGTCGAACACAAATTTGCCGATTTTGTAAACAGTGGCTTCCTTGTTTTTCTTACCACGCACACGGCGCAAGATGGCCTCAACACGCAACACCAGTTCTTCCATAGAGAATGGCTTGGTGATGTAATCGTCGGCTCCAATCTTGAATCCCTCGAGGATATCTTCCTTCAAAACTTTCGCTGTAAGGAAGATGATGGGCATGTCTGCGTTGGCCTGGCGTATTTCCTGGGCCAGCGTGAACCCGTCTTTCTTAGGCATCATTACGTCCAGGACGCAGATGTCAAACTTGTCCTTCAAGAACTCTCTGTAGCCAGCCTCACCGTCTGGGCATAATGTTGCGGCATAACCCTTAGCCTGCAAATACTCTCGAAGCAGCATTCCTAAATTCTCATCATCTTCACACAATAGAATTTTAATTTTCTCTTCCATAGTCTTGTATTTATTAATGAATAATTATTAATCTTTAATGACGGGGAGTTTGATTGTAAACTTAGTCCCCTTTTTGTACTCACTGTCAACGGATATCTCACCATCGTGCAGTTCCACAATCTGCTTGACATAAGCCAATCCCAGTCCAAATCCCTTCACGTCGTGCACATTCCCAGTGTGTACGCGGTAGAACTTCTCGAAAACTTTCTTTAAGTTTTCTTTCTTGATGCCCAGTCCTGTATCACGAATCGACAGGAACAAATGCTCATCATCGTTCCAAGTGGCCATATAGATGTCCAACGGCTGATCGGGTTTTCCGTACTTCACGGCATTATCCATCAGGTTGAAGATGGCGTTTTGGAAGTGCACTTCGTCAACGTAAATGGTAGAGTCAACGGCACCTATGTCCGTATATATCCTTCCTCCGGTATGTTCAACACGTAATGAGAACGAATGGGCAATACTCTCAACCATCTCGTTGAGGTCCAATTCCTTCTTCTTGAACACGGTTTTCTTGCGATCGAACATGGACATCTGCAACACCTTCTCAACCAAAAACCGCAGACGCTTGGTCTCTTCTTGTATCACCCCACCAAGATGGTTCATCATAGACTCGCTCTTGGTTAGGCTCTTGTCATTCAACATCTGCGCAGCCAACGAGATACTGGCGATTGGTGTCTTCAATTCGTGCGTCATATTGTTGATGAAGTCGTTCTTAATCTCGGTATACCGTTTCTGCCTGAACACCACTACGATGGTGAAAATGAACGTAACCAGCAGGATGAAGGTGAAGACAATGGCTGGCATCATGAACCTTACTGAAGAAAAGATGTAGCTGTTCATATCGGGGAAATGCACCTTGACAACGCCCATTTTCGATGCGGGGTCGTTGCGGAACAGCACCTGCGAATAGGTATATTCCTCTCCTTTCTCGGAATAATCAGAACATCTGTACACCTCGCGCCCATCCTGTGTCGTCACACGGAAGTGATATGGGATGTTGATACCATTGTTCATCAGTTCCGACTTGAGGTCTTGATCCAACAATTTGAAGTTGATTCGTTCTTTCAGCGGCTTGTCAGAAGCTGAATATAAGATGGAGTAAACCACCTCGTCGAGTAACGCTTTCTGGTAGATGTACCGGTTTTTAACTATCTCCTGCAATGACTTTGAAGCCTCAGACAGAGAGTTTTTGTCGTTTTGCAAAATCATTCCCTTGGGCATCTGCGAGGGTTTCACCGTGATGGTCTTCAGCTCAAATGCCGAATACATGGTTCCATCCTTGCCCGTTACCGAGAACTGGTGAGACTCTTGCAACGTACCGTCGGGCTTTCCTGAACGAGTGCCAATCGAGTCTTGTATATAAGCTCTTCGTTCTGTCTCGTTCACATCCTTCTGTAGGTAACGCCACGTCTCGTTGTATTCCAAGTTGCGTGATGCTTGGTTCAAGGCTCTGTTGACCGATTCGTCAAACTGTTCCTTTTTCATGTCGGCCATTTCCTGAAAGTATTTCAACTGCAGGAAAAGCAACACCAGGAACGAAAGCCCCATGATTGTCGAGATAATCCAAATTGTTCTCTTCTTCATATATCACAAAGATAACGTTTTTCTTAATTGCTTAACAATAGGCTGTTAAATATTTCTCTATTATTATCGATAATTAACTAAATATATATTTATAATTATATATATTAAAATATAAAACATAATTATTGCAAATGAGCATCAATCTTGTGAACTCTTCAAACACAAAAGGTGTGACATGGCGAACCACATCACACCCTTTGACTTGTAAAATAACGGTTTACTCTTCCTCGTTCGCAAGCTCAGCCTCATGCTCTTCAATGAGCTTCGTCTGCAAATCGTTTGGTACTAACTCGTAACTTGAGAACTTGGTCGTGAACGATGCACGTCCACCGGTCAACGAACTCAAAGAGATAGAGTAGCTGGACAATTCCTTCAATGGAATCTTGGCAGACAGTTTTTGGTATCCTGCCTCACTGTCCATTCCCATAATCAATGCGCGACGGCCTTGCAAATCGCTCATCACATCGCCCATGTAGTCAGCAGGAACATACACTTCCAAATCATAAATTGGTTCAAGAATCTTGGGACCGGCAGCCTTGAACGCCTGTGAGAAGGCATGACGCGCAGCCAAGGTGAACGACAATTCATTGGAATCTACCGGGTGCATCTTGCCATCGTACACCACAACCCGAACATCACGCGCATAACTTCCGGTCAATGGTCCATGCTCAATGCAGTCCAACACACCTTTCAGGATGGCGGGCATGAAACGCAAGTCAATGGCGCCACCAACCACAGAGTTGATGAATACCAACTTACCACCCCACTCCAAGTCGATTTCCTCCTTGCTCTTGATGTTCATCTTGAATTCCTGACCATTAAACTTGTAAACTGTTGGGTCAGGCATACCTTCGGCATAAGGTTCCACAATCAGGTGAACTTCACCAAACTGGCCTGCACCTCCCGATTGCTTCTTATGTCGATAGTCGGCTCTGGCTTGCTTGGTAATGGTTTCTCGGTAAGGTATTTTGGCTTCCACAAAGGTCACTGGCAGCTTCTCATTGTTCTCCAAACGCCATTTCAAGGTACGCAAGTGGAACTCACCTTGTCCGTGAACAATAGTCTGGCGCAGTTCTTTAGACTGTTCAACCACCCATGTCGGATCTTCTTGACGCATCTTCAGCAAGGCGGCCATCACCTTTTCTGTATCGGCAGAATTAGCTGCTTTGATGGCACGACTGTACTTGGAATTAGGATATTTGATGAAATCGAAACGCCACTCGCAATCCTTTCCATTCAACGTATTACCCGTTTTAACATCCTTCAACTTAACTGTGCAGCCTATATCGCCTGCGTTCAGTTGGTCTACAGCTATACGATTGGCACCCGCACAAGCATACAATTGGCCAATACGTTCTTTCGATCCACGGTCTGCATTGGTCAAATCATCACCCGACTTCACGCTACCACTCATGACCTTGAAATAAGATACCTCGCCAATATGCGGCTCCATACCGGTCTTGAAGAAGTAAAGTGACGTGGGACCTTGTGCATCTGGAGCCACTTCCTCACCGCGTGTGTTGTGGATTTTCGGCATTTCACTCACGAAAGGAACAACATTTCCCAAGAACTCCATCAGTCTTCGTACACCTTTATCCTGTCCTGCACAAACACAGAATACAGGGAAGATGCTGCGCGTGACAAGCCCCTTGCGGATTCCTTCACGCAATTCGTCCTCACTAAGTTTCTCTTCTTCGAAAAATTTCTCCATCAAACTATCATCATTCTCTGCTGCTGCTTCTACGAGTTGTCTATGCAGTTCCATGGCTTTTTCCATCTGGTCTTCTGGAATATCCTCAATAATAGGCATTCCACCTTCAGCCTTCCACGAATACTTCTTCATCAACAGCACGTCAATGATTTCGTTAAAGTTGGCTCCTGTCTCCACTGGATATTGTATTTGAACACACTTGGAGCCATAAATATCTTTCATGGTATTGATGACAGCATCATAATCACATTTGTCTGAATCAAGCTGATTAACCAAGAAGATGACTGGCTTCTTCAGTTTTTCCGTGTATCTAAAGTTGTTCTGCGTACCCACTTCTGGTCCATATTGCCCGTTGATGAGAATCACAGCTTGGTCAGTAACGTTCAAAGCAGTGATGGCTCCACCCACAAAGTCATCCGAACCGGGACAGTCAATGATGTTCAGTTTCTTGTTATTCCATTCTACATGAAATACAGTAGGAAACACCGAATAGCCGTATTCCTGCTCAACTGGAAAATAATCACTGACGGTATTTTTGGCCTCTACTGATCCACGGCGCTTGATGATACCGCTGCCAAACAGCATACTCTCGGCAAGTGTGGTCTTGCCGCTACCCGCACTACCAAGCAATGCGATGTTTTTAATTTCGTTCGTTTGATATACTCTCATAACGGTTATAGATTTTAAAAAGGGTTAGTATTACGTTGTTTAAGATTATGCCGTCTAAGTTAGTCATTTTTTGAATAAAGGCAAAAGTATTATAGAAAAAATATAACATATTTAAATCAAATTAGTACTTTTGCATGAAAATAGTCCATACCCATGGCTGGCTTGTACATACACATTCCTTTTTGCGCCAGTCGCTGCATTTATTGTGGCTTCTACTCCACCACGCACCTTGATGTGCGCCAACAATATGTAGATGCTTTGTGCCGAGAGATGCAGCTAAGACGCCATTACCTGCCCACGACAGAAGACATAAGTGCTGTTCATCAGCCACTGATTTCCACCATATATTTAGGTGGAGGCACTCCTTCTCAACTCGCCCCTGCACAACTTCAACAGATATTCAGCACCATCGCCACGGTTTTCTTTCAGGGAGATGATACGCTGATGCGCACCCATTGCGAGGTAACCATGGAGTGTAATCCCGACGATATCACACCATCGTTTGTTCAATTCCTACAACATTCGCCTGTAAACCGAGTGAGCATGGGTGTACAAACATTCAGCAACGATCGATTGAAGTTTCTTCATAGGCGTCATCATGCGGAAGATATTTCTCCTGTCGTGCAGCAACTTCGAAGCATAGGCATTGACAACATCAGTGTAGATTTGATGTTTGGCTTTCCCAGCCAAACACTCGACGAATGGAAACTAGACATCCAAAAGGCCCTTGCGCTACGGGTTGAGCACATCTCGGCTTACAGTTTGATGTACGAAGAGGGCACACCACTCTACCAACTACTAAGAAATAATAAGGTGAAAGAAATTGATGACGAACTTTCTTTGACCATGTATCAAACTTTAGTGGATGAGCTGAAAGCTTCAGGATATGAACACTACGAAATCAGCAACTTCGCTAAACCGGGTAAACGGAGCCAACACAACAGCAGTTATTGGCACGCCATACCCTATCTGGGCATCGGTGCGTCGGCCCACTCGTACGACACTCAATCGCGACAGTGGAACGTTTCCAACATCAAGAAATACATCTCATCCATCGAACAAGGCATAATTCCCTTCGAACGCGAATGCCTTGACGACGATACACGCTACAACGACTTGATAACAACCGCACTGAGAACATCCGAAGGCATCAACCTCTCGACGCTCACTCCTAAGCACAGAACCTATCTTTTACAACAAGCAGAAAAGCAAATCGCCCAAAACCTCTTGGAGATTCGGGGCGATTCAATTCGTTTGACAACGCAAGGACTGTACGTAAGCGATGCTGTTATGGCTGATTTAATTTACGCTTGAAAACTTCGTATGCCTGTGCTTTGACCTCTTTTTCCACCTCATCCAACGGTCGATGACCAGAAACAGCTGACTTAACCCAGACACAAACCAAGAATACAACAATGACAGCTCCCGCAGAGGCCAACCACTTCAGCACCTCACTCTCACTACTAACCACGTTGAACGTCAAAATTCCCACCACAACAGGCAAGGCCCAAAGCAGCCAATCGAAGCCCGTTCGCATCTTATAGCTTTCTTCTATCTCTCGATACTCTTTGTTTTTTGCCAGAAGTTCACGGCGGTTTTCCAGCCAATAACGCTCAAAGTCCTCCTCCATCATGCTTCTTCCTCCTCGGTACGCTTAGGCAACACCAAGTTGAGTACTACGCCCGTAATGGCACTCAGGCCAATACCACTCATCTTGGTCAGTTCGCTTTCACCACCAGGAAGCAAAAAGAAGATCAAGGTACTTAAAGCAATGCCACCTAATATAATAAGTAACACTTTGACCCAACCTTGCTTCATGGCATTGGCATAGACCAAACAGCTAACCATAAGAATGCCGATGATTACGCCACGCAGACTGAAATCGAGCATCGCACCACCAATTCCCAGCGTCAAAGTCACCGACACAATAATGATATTGCGTTGATTGTTGAGATTCACTTTGTGCTGTATCAGATTTTGAACTCCCACGCTGGCAATGGTTCCAAACAGCAACAGCATGATTCCTCCCAGCACTGCTTGCGGAATACTCTGCAGCAGAGCACTCAGTTTTCCAATCACAGAGAACACGATAGCCGTTAATGCTGCGATGCGGATGACCTGCGGATGGGTCACTTTGGTAATCTGCATGGCACCCGTCACCTCCGAGTAAGTGGTCACGGGAGGGCCGCCAAAGAAGGCTGCCGCTAAACATGCCAATCCGTCACCCAACATGGTGCGGTGCAATCCCGGCTCTTTCACGAAGTCTTTGTCAGCCACTGCGCTCACCACATACACGTCGCCGATGTGCTCTATTACCGGTGCAACGGCCACAGGAATCATGTAGATGAATGGTTTCCAAGCAAACTCCGGCCAATGAAAATGAGCCAATGAGCCGGGCAAAGCAAACCACGATGCCTCATGCACTTTCGTGAAATCCACTTCACCCATCAGGGAGGCAACGATGAATCCTACCACAATGCCACACACGATGGGCACTAATTTGATTAACCCCTTACCGAGTGTCAGCACAAGGATGGCCGTCACCAAGGATACAAAGGCCAATGTCCAGTTGTCTTTGGCCATGTTCACGGCCGATCCCGACAGGGACAAACCAATGAGGATTATCACTGGTCCGATGACAACGGGCGGGAACAACCGATCCAGGAGCTTCCGTCCCTGCCACTTAATCAATGCACTCATCACAAAATAAACCAGGGCCACGCCAGCAATACCCGCCAACGTACCAGCCATGCCCCACATCTTGGAGGCCTCAATGATAGGTGCGATGAAAGCAAAGCTCGAGCCTAAGAAAATAGGTACCTTCCCTTTCGTTACCAAATGAAAGATGAAAGTACCTATACCAGCGGTAAACAGTGCGGTTGCCGGATCCAAACCCACCAACAATGGAACCAAAACGGTTGCACCGAATGCGACGAAGAGAAATTGCACTCCCACAATTCCCTTACGTAAAGGAGTTAATTCAATGGTATTCATCATGCAGGCAAAATTACAAATTAATATCGAATTGTGAATAAAAAAACAATAAATGATTGCTACAGTGCAAGAAAATGAATATCTTTGTCTTGGTCAATCGTACCTTGTACGATTTGCACAACACCTCTTGCTTCATCTGAGATGACGAACATCAATAACAAAACATACTTTATGAAAATCAGGAATTTACTTTTACTCGCCTTGACTGTCTTCGGCCAAGTGACGTTACAGGCGCAAGACGACATCAAACTCATCGTTGGAACCTACACCAATGGTACCAGCAAAGGCATTTACTCCTTTAATTTCAATCAATCCACCGGGCAGGCCACACCTCTCGACACGCTCGAACTGCAGAACCCATCTTTCCTGACACTTGCCTCAGACGGCACGATAATTTATGCCGTAAGCGAAAACCATGACGAGTCGGCAGCGGTTAACGCCATCATGTTTGACAAGACAACGGGACACATGCAGCTGCAAAGTTCGTTCCCCACGAAGGGCGCAGACCCATGCTATGTGGAGACCAACGGCAACCTGTTGCTGACGGCCAACTATTCGGGAGGCTCCATGAGCGTGTTCCCCTTGAACGTAGACGGGTCGCTCTCGGCCATGTCGCAACAATTCAAAGGCTCGATAGGTGGACCAAACTCTGAGCGTCAACAGGCGCCACACGTTCATTGCGCACGATTCCTTCCCGACGGAAATGGCGTTATTGCCACCGATTTCAGTGCCGACCAACTGCTGCGCTTTGAACTGGAAGACATGAAATCACTGGGCAATGCGAAGGTTACCGCACAGCTGTCCAAAGGTTCAGGACCTCGTCATATCGCCTTTAGCACCGACAGCAGGTTTGTTTATGTGATGAGCGAACTGTCTGGAGCGGTCACTGCATACCAATATAACTTTGGCAATATGAAGAAAATACAGGAGATACAGTCTGATGAAGTGGGCGCACAAGGCGGCGCAGACATTCACGTTTCACCCGACGGCAGGTTCTTGTATACCAGTAACCGACTGAAAAATGACGGCATTGCCATCTTTAAAATCAATCAAAAAACAGGCTTGTTGACAAAGGTAGGCTATCAGCGAACAGGCATCCACCCACGTCATTTCAACATTACACCCAACGGACGGTTCCTACTTTGCGCCTGTCGCGACGACAACACCATTCAGGTTTTCCGCATCAACAGTGCCAATGGCTTACTGACCGACACACATCAAAACATCTCGGTGGATAAGGCCGTGTGCGTACAGTTCTACCCCATCGTGATGCAACCTGACATCCAGGGTGACGGTGTGTTTAGGGTGATAGAGGTAACAAAATAAGTTTGTCGATTCATCTGCCTAAAACCATCATCCCCCTTCTGACCTATTTTTGTCCTTATAAATGACAAAAAAATGGCCATCGTAAAATGATGAAATAGAAAAAATCAATAGGCAAACAACCCGCCTACATGACGTTCATTTCCAACAAATAGGTTGTTTTAGCAGAAAGTCATTGAAATAGTGCGACAATAGCATGCATATTGTCGCCCTATCTCTAAGTTATTGCGGTTCAACAGCATTGTTTTTTCATCGTTTTTCTTGGCTTTTTTGGGAAAAATCGGGGGTGAAAAAACCTGTTTTTTCACCTCTCATTCCACAACACTCTGATTCACTTTGATTTATACAAATCGCCCATATTTTGCGTATTCACGTCAAGCTGCATGGTTGTTTGTAAATAAGCCAAGCACGGAAGCATGTTTGTAAAAATCTTTCTAACACGATAACATAATTCTCCTATGCACAAAATCTATCTACTCCCCTCCCCTTTGGGGAGGGGTTGGGGGTGAGGCTCTTTCTTCTATCTCTTCCAAATAATATAGATAATCACCGGTGCGCCAATCAATGGAGTTACCGCATTGAGCGGCAAGATGCCTTGCGAGCCAGGCAACACGCAAACAAGTTGGCACAAAAGAGCAATCAACGCCCCCATGGCCATGGTGATAGGAAGCAATTGAAGATGGTTGTCAGTGCCAATCACAAGTCGCGCCAAGTGCGGAACGGCAAGCCCGATGAATGCCACCGGACCGCAATATGCCGTGGTGACTGCCGTGAGCCATCCCGTGATCACCAAGAGCCAACTGCGCATCGTACGCACGTTTACGCCCAAGTTGCGCGCGTATGTTTCGCCCAACAACAGCGCATTGAGGGGTTTGATTAGCAAAACGGAACCCACCAACCCTATCACAATCGAACCTGTGAACATGGGCAGTTGCGACAACGACACGCCACCAAAGTTGCCCATGCCCCACATGGTAAACGATTTCACGCCTTCTTGGGTGGCGAAAAAGTTGAGAAGGGCGATGGCAGACGAGGCCAAATAACCAATCATCATGCCGATAATGAGCAGCATCACACTGCTTTTCACCCACTGGGCGAACATGAAAATGATGCCTGTCACGACCATGGCACCCACAAACGCAGCCAACAAGACAGCCCATGCCCCACCCACACTAAACAAAGCCGTGGACACACTGCCGCCCAGCAACAGCATAACGAGAGCCACGCCCAATGCGGCACCACTGTTGATGCCAAAGATAGAAGGACCTGCCAAGGGGTTTTGAAACGACGTTTGCAACAGCAAACCAGAGGTGGAGAGTGCGGCTCCGCACAGCAACGCCGTGAGGGCTTGCGGCAAACGCGATTGGATGATGATGAATTGCCAACTGGGTTTGCCCACATCTTGTCCGGACAAAATAGCCAACACCTCCTGCGTAGGTATCGCAACGCTACCTACCAATAAGTTGAGCATCAGCAAAAGGCAGATGCAAAACGATAAAGCCAAACTCAAAACGATGGTATTGTTCTTTGTCATACCCATGGGCAAAGTTAGTTAAAAAGTGGGATAAAATCGCTAACTTTGCACACGGAATAAAGAAACAGGATATGGAAAATCAGTTTACCCGAACCGAAATGCTCTTTGGCACCGCTGCCTTAGAAAAGCTAAGCCAATCGCACGTCATGGTTTTTGGCGTGGGCGGCGTTGGCAGTTATGTGGTGGAAGTGCTGGCACGCAGCGGAGTTGGAGAAATCAGTTTGGTAGATAACGACGAGGTAAGCCTCTCAAACATCAACCGACAGCTGGTGGCATTGCATTCAACTCTCGGGCAAAAGAAGGTGGAGGTGGCGCGAAAGCGCATCTTAGACATCAACCCCCGCTGCAAAGTGCATGCGCATGCACTGTTTTATTTGCCGGAGACAGCACATGAAATTGATCTGTCAGTTTGCGATTATGTGGTAGATTGCATTGACACCATGGCTGCCAAACTGGAGATTATCAAACAATGTGACGCGCTGCACATACCCATGATTGCCTGTATGGGGGCAGCCAACAAGATAGACGCCACCCGTTTTAAGGTGGCAGACATCAGCAAAACGCAAATGGATCCGCTGGCAAAGGTTATCAGAAAGAAACTTAGAAAGTTAGGAATTGCCCACCTCAAGGTGGTTTATAGTGACGAGCAGCCCCGTAAACCCTTTCTCATAGCGCCAACCAAAGAGGCCTCATTAGCCCCAGAACCTGCATCGACAGCGTCAATAGTCACTAACAAAAAGCGGTCTGTACCAGCCAGCAACGCTTTTGTTCCTGCCGCCGCAGGACTGATTGTTGGGGGTGAAGTGGTGAAAGATTTGTGTGATTTGTAGTGTAGAATTAGGAGTTATTGGGAGTTAAGATGGGAGTAAGTGGGGACTAGAATGGGAGTTAACTGGAGTTATTAGGAGTTAAGAGGGAGTTATCTGACAAATGTCCGTTTACTCCCGATAACTCCCATTTTACTCCCATTAACTCCTTTAAAACGCCCAGTCACCGCCTTTACTGCCCCAGCTTCTGCAAGATATAATCCCTACACTTCTCCATGAGCCACTTAGGCGTGCTGGTAGCACCACAAATGCCAACGGTATTGACACCTTGCAACCAATCGAAATCGATTTCGTCCACATCCTCTATATGGTAACTATTGGGGTTCACGCGCTTACACTCTTTGAATAAGACACGCCCATTCGAACTCTTTCGGCCACTCATGAAGAGTATCAAATCATGCTTAGACGCAAAGTTAGCAATGTTGGGCATACGGTTTGCCACCTGTCTGCAAATGGTGTCGAAGCTGCGAAAGACAGCATCGGGTGAGATGTGCGATTGTATGTAATCAATCACCCGATGAAACTCGTCGAGGCTCTTGGTGGTTTGCGAATACAAATAAATGTCGCGTGAGAAATCTAACAGCTTCACGTCGTCTACCTTTTCAATCACAATCGCATTGCTCTGGGTTTGACCTACCAAGCCCAACACCTCGGCATGACCATTCTTACCGAAGATTACAATTTGCGCATCAGGATAATTTTCGTATTGTTTTTTAATGCGACGTTGCAACGCCAGCACCACGGGACAGGTAGCATCTATAATCTCGATGTTGTTTTTGCGAGCCAACTCGTAGGTTTCGGGGGGTTCTCCATGTGCCCTTAGCAATACTTTTACATCGTGCAGTTGGCGCAAGTCATCGTGGTTAATGGTCACCAGTCCGCTTTCATGCAGACGCTTCACTTCAATACCATTATGCACAATGTCGCCCAAGCAGTACAATGTTCCGCCCTTAGCCAATTCTTCCTGTGCTTTCTGTATGGCGGTCGTCACGCCGAAACAAAAGCCACTGCCACTATCTATTTCTATTTGTACCATCGGAAAATCAGTTCACATGGATATCAATAATCACCTTAGGCAATTCTGGGTCGTTGGTAATCATCAAGATACGAGGTTTACTCTTAGCCTTTTTCAATTGCGCTGCGATAGCCGTCACTTTGAGTTTGGCGGTCTGGCCAGGCTCCAATTTCGACTTGTTGAGAGATATTTCCAAGCCACCGGTGAACATTTGTACGTTCTCTATCTCCAACATGCTCTTCCCAATATTTTGGATGAAGATTTGTCCTTTCAGCTTTTTCTTACGCCCAAAGGTGCCCAAATCCAGCTTGGTTGCAGATAGTTGCATCTTTGGTTGGGGCATGTGCGCGGCTGTTGCCTGATCATCGAATTCAGGTAGAAGCACAGCAGAGACGGTCAACTCATTATCTGGATTTACCTTATCGCCCGGAACAAAACCCATAAAGATGGCCGTCTGGGTCAGTCCGTAGTCGCGTATCAGCTTGGAGTTCAAGGTGATGGTTGCCACTCCGGCACGGCCTGGAGCAATGCGTGAGGGTGACACATCGGCCGAAAGATAGTTGGGTAGATGCATCAAGATGGGCTGTGCCATCTGCGTCGTGTTGTTCTTGATATGTATCTTAGCCTGCGGACGCTCGCCACGATTCACATCATCAAACTCGATGTTGTTGACATCGGTGTGCAACATGCCTAATGTAAAGGGATAAGACCCGCTGAAATCAATGATTTCATCCACAACTTTACCCTTCAAGGTCAACTCCAAAGGAGCGGCAGCACCATTGCTGTAAATGCGAACCAGCTTGTTGAAAGTTCCCATTTGCTTGGCATCATAGGTGACTTTCACGACAGCCGAACCGTGTGATGCGATGGCCTGACGAGGATAGTCTACAGAGGTGCAGCCGCAACTGGTCAGCACTTTGCTGATAGCGAGCGGCTTATCGCTGACGTTCCTGATGTCATACGCCACCATCACGGGAGCCTTATAAACGACTTGTCCGCAATCGATCACCTCGTTGACGGCTGTCATCTGCTGCGCAGAAGACAGGAGTGGAAGCGCTATGAGCGCGAATATCATGAGTTTTCGATCCATCTTTTATTGTATATTCAAAGTTTTTGCAGCCTCCCTACCATTATACTCCGGACTGTAAGCACACTGAATGGTGCAAATGCCCGTTTGGTAGGTTCCGGCTCTGTCTATGTAATAGTATGTTTCTATGCGATGTTTTCCTTTGCCAAGGCGGTCAAAATAATAGTTGGTAGCATTGTCTTTGGGCGCACAGTAGTAGCCTTGATGATAGCCACTCAACTGACCTATCGGCTCAAGACATGCCGCACGCTTATCCTGTAGCTGCACGAAGTCGTAGTCGCGGTCGGCCTCTATCTCAATTCTCACGGTAACCCTGTCGCCCACTTTCAGGTTCGTTGCAGGCTTACCATTATATAATAAGGTACGCGTTACCTTAATTCCAGACGACTGACTGGCCACTTCGGTGGACTTCTGCATGAACTGTGCGTACACAGCTCCCCATGATGTGCCGGCTGAAGTCTTGTTCACAGCAAGCGTTCGCACATCCTTGCCCGGCTTCGACACCTTGACATAACCCAGACCTGCGGTGGCCTTAGGCAGGGCGACAGGCTGGTTGTCTATCTTAATAACGGCATCTTGGGACGACTGGGTGAGTTTTTCCGTGGCGCCATGCAAGAAGGCAAACACTGCATTCACACTGTTAATGGGCGTGTCCCAAGCCTGCGTGCGCTTGGATTGCAGTAGCCAGCGTTGCATTTCCTCAATGCTGGGGTCGCCGGGACGCAGGCGTTTGGTGGCCTCAATGGCTGCCACCTGCGAGGGTATGCGATAGTCGCACCAGGTATACTGGGCGCGCGGTGTATCGAAATAGCGTCCCATCTCCTCTTTGTACACGCTATATTCGTTGATACTTTGCAGATATTCCTTAGCCAATTCGTTTTTACCATACTGTGAAAGTATAATCGCAGAATTGGCTTTCCCATAGATTGTCAATGCCGAAGGCTTCTTGGCGAGCAAGTCAACAAGGTATTTAACGGTGGCGGTCGATGGCCTTTCAGCCAACGCATGGATGTACAAATAGTCGCAAGCCGCCTCGCTGGGAGATAAATTCTTGTTTCCTTTGGCTTTCAATTCTTTCAACTGAACTACCTCCTCAGCCGCCTTCTTGTCCAAATATGCAAGAGCCTGTCGGATGATTGGCGTTGTTACCTCCTGCTTACCAATGAGCGCATTCAACCGAACCAGCATCTTGACAACGGCTGTTGTCATGTATCGACTGCCTGACATGCCCTTCCACCAACTGAAAGAGCCGTCGGGATTTTGTAGTTTTGACAGCTTGTCGAGGGCGGAGTTCAATCGGTAGTCCATCGAGTTTGGGTCGAAGAAAGTGACTAGTTGCTGCTTCTGCTCGCTCTCTTTGTTTGCATCGGCCACCCAAGGCGTTTCTTCAAGTACCATTGTTTTGAGTGATTGGTTCTTTTCCAGACTACTCATGAGCGAGGTCTCACTACCCTTTTCCTGTTTCCACAAGCTGATAGTCGACTTCAGTTGCGGTGCCTCGTTCAACAGATAGCGCCCAATGCTGTTGGCATAGTAGGCTGCTGCCAGGCTAATGGCATTGTCGGCTTCGGGCGTTCCCATCGAGGGAAGTGCCTGAACCATAAGCCATGCTGGGTTATTGGTGTACTCGATGGTCAGTCGATTGGCAGCATCATCCACGGGGAAGAGCTGTTTTAGGTCGATTATCTTGGTGCCGGGGGCATGCTGCGTGAATGGTACAGTGGTGGTCACCCATTCCTTCGCAGGCAGAATGGGCAGGTAATGCTGTTCGCCATCGCTGTATCCCTTACCGCTTACCGTGACGCGTGCGATGAGCAACGACAGCTGCGGATGGGCGGCAAGCAGAGGAGTTACGTCGAAATCGAAGGCTACCGACACGGTTGTGTCGGGTTGTAGACGGCAGGACTGCTGCCTGCTGAACACCACACCTTCGGTCTCGGGGTTGAGCAACTCCAGTTGCACGGTGCCTTCCACCACTCGCTTGGAAGTACTGATGATGCGCGCTGACAGCGTGGCATGGTCGCCCATACGCACAAAACGCGGCATGTTGGGCTGCACCATGACGGTCTTTTGCGCCACGACCTCGTCCTTAAGCATGCCATGACGCATCGCCTTGTCGTGCGCAAGGCCCATGAACTGCCATGTGGTGACACTCTCCGGCAAGGTGAACCTCAAGCTCACATTGCCTTTGTCGTCAGACAACAAGGCGGGAAAGAAGAAGGCTGTTTCGCTCAAGTTCTCGCGAACGCTCTGTCGTGAGGCAGGCTGCTGGGGTTGAGATGGCTCTGCCAAGGCTGGCGAAGCGGCGTCATCATCAGATGCTTCCCTTGCATTGCCCCCTCCAGCTGTCGATTTCAGCACCATGGCACCTGACTGCTTAGCCATCGCAGACAAAGGCATGGCATTCATCGCACGGGTTCCACGTATCTTGATGCCAGGGACATAGCCTGTAAGGAACACCTCCTCCCTGGGGAAACTTGCAAACACCTCGTCAAAACGACTGAAATCAAGATTCCGTTCACGAAGAGACGCAATGGGAGCATCACCATAGAGAACAGCTTCAGTAAAGTTTAACCCGCTCCATTGGGTAAAAGGCAAGGCTGGATGGTATGTAGTATTGAGCCTCCAATCGTGTTTTCTGATTTCATTAAGCGTCTGATCGAACAACACAGCCATCAACTGAGCCTGCGCTGGCGAGCCATCTGGCTTGGTGATTTGCAGCGACCACTCCTCCTTTTGCCCTGGGGTAAGGCGGTTGCGGAAAGTCTTCCATGTGACCATCAACCGCTTATCGGGCTGCGGTTTTTGTATCATCTGGCGATGACTGTATAGCTTACCATTCTTCACCCATGCGTAGTTGACAAGCAATCCCTTGTCATATTGGGGCAAATAAGTCAGCTTCTTCTTAATCAGCTGGTTGTTGATTTCAAGCGTTCCGCTATCAATGACACGGTCGCCAGCAATCATTGTGTACACCACATGCACCTGCATGTCAGACGAACCGAACAACAGATACACCGGTTTGCCCTTGTGTGGGAAGGTGTCTGATGTGACATAAAAGAAATCGGAGGTATTGACAACAGGTTTCTTGTCATCAAGAGAGAAGATGACAAACTTCTGGTCAAGCGTATCGTTGCCGCAAATGGCGACTAAATGATGCTCACCCGAAGACAGATTCGTCAACCCCTGAACGGTCGGCTCATTGGTTTTTACTGAATAAGCATGCCCATCTATCGTATAATTTACTTGTCCTTCGACAGGCTGACCGGCATTATTGATGTACCTGAAGGTCACAGACGGGATGCTATCTCGCAAGCTTTGAGCCGGCAAGTTACAGGTGAGCAAGGTTGGTTTGTCGCTCAATGGTAGCCGAGTTTCAGCCGAATGGCTTTCTCCGCCAGCATCAGTGACATCAACATGAACCTCGAACGAATAGTAACGGGCAACATGATGGCTGTAATCATCGGGCATTTCCATCGGCACAGGAACCGTGAAGCGTCCGTCACCGTCGGTCACCAAGGTGCCTTTAGTGACCATGACTTCCCGGTCTTTACTCATTCGATGGAACCACCACATGGCAGGTCTGCGCACAACTGTGTACTTAACTTTGGCTGATTGGACAGGAACGCCAGCGAAACTCTTCACATGTCCGACCACATTCACGGTGTCACCCGCCTGATATTTCTCTTTCACTTCATCGAAAGAAACCTGGAAAGTAGGACGTTTATATTCTTCAACCGAGAAAGATTCGTAACCGTTGTTGCCAAAGTTTGTGCGCAATGTGAACATGCCAGTAAGTCCAGAGGATGGCAAAACAAAGTCGGTTGATGCCGTTCCAAAGTCGTCTGTAACCACCTCTTTGGTGGCTACAATCTTATAATTGGCATCACGCAACGTCAAGGTCATGGCCTGATGGGCAACTGCCTCGGTACGTTCATCATCCACCCTTCGGTAAACAATGGCTGCGGCATGCACGGTCTGTCCAGGACGATAGATGCTTCGATCCGTGTATAGCTCAACCTGCGGGCGAACTGGTACTCGATCTTTTGGGAATTGTCCGTACGCATTGAAATAAGTTTCCGCACAAGCTTGATCTTCATCTGTATATGGATAAATGGATTGATTGGACGACCTACCCATTTCGTACACCGCCTCACCTTGCTCATTGCAGGTCAAGGTTTGGGAATGACGTTTGTTATCATAATTGTTACCGTTTGTGATTCTGATCTTTGCGTTCGGCAACGGCTGTCCTGTAGTTGCACTCACAGCAACCAATCGTACCCTGTTGTTGGGCAGTGTCTGTGACATGAGATACATATCGCTGACCCGCAACAAGGCCCGCTGTGGCTTGATGGACTTGTTGTTGGTGGTCATCTCCACGAGATACACGCCGATTGGCAAGCCTTTGATGGTCATCCTATCACGCATGACTTGGTAGTCTGGCAAACCAACGTATCGCTTTGAGGCTGTGTATTCCGGTGTTTTAGAAACAAGGTGCGACTTGATTTTTGCATAGTCGCGCGGGTCATTGGGATCAAATGAGGTATCGCCTTTCAGATTGAGGCGCCACACCGACATGTCCAACTGATTGATATTGCACATTTGCATGATGACCACTTGCCGCTCCTGATGAGGAATCTGGACGCTTTCTCCCAATGAGAGATGGAACATTGGCAACGTCAGCCGTGCCTTGGCGTTGCGAAGAATGTTCATACGAGGCCATGCTCCCCATTGGGTTAGTGCATAATTGATGTAGTTCATTTTGCTTTCGGCAGAAGCATCGTCAGCCTGTTCCATAAAACGGTAGCGTTCTATGGCCAGTTCACCTGCAACGGCGAGGTCTTTATAGTGGTCAATCAACGAATCGATAGTCAGCAGATATTTTGACTTCCTCACCTGCATCACGTCCTCATCTCTATCTTGTCGCACGCGCAGCAAGGCCGTGATGCACGCTGCAGGACGATTGTGTTGTTTTTGGTAATAATCGTGCAGCATCCCATAAGCCTCAGCCTCCATGCCCAACACATGCAAGAGATCGTTGCCAAAGATCTTACTGTCGATGCCTTCTATCACCATGGGCACATACTCCGAGGCCTTGTGAGCAGCCAACAAGTCTGGATGCGACAAGGATTTGCGGTAATACTCCTCACTCAACTCTTTGCTGTTGTCTGAAAGTTGGGCATTTTCCCGATAGAGACGACCTAACGACGATTGATAAACAGCAGCCAATACCTGATCTTGCTTCTCGGCATTCTGCATGTTGGCGACCAGCCTTTCTACCTCTACCATCAATGAATCGGGCGATACCTGATTAGCGAGGGAGCCGTGTAGCAATTCAGCTTTCAAGAGATGGCCATATCGTTTATCGGCCTGTGCCTTGGTTATAATCTTCTTCAGCACATTCATGGACGTTTTAGGTAGGTCCTTCTGCTGTGCTCGTTCATACTGCTTCCAAAGTATAGTATAACTGTCTGCCATCATGTGAGACGGCAGCATCAGTAAAGAAGCTATAAACATCATTATGATTTTTTTCATACCTTAACTCTTGTTTTATAAAAAGACTCAGGAAGCATGCAGATGACAGAACTGAATTCTACCATAAAACACACTATTCGTTACGTGCAAAGATAATGCAAGCCGAAGGCAAAAGGAAGTTTACTTACTTTGCTAAGGCGATGCCTATCTTATGCAAAAACAGTGCAAACCGAAAGCAGTCAAACTGCGTTTGAATTGCTGAGGTGCAGCCTGTTTTATGCAAAGATAGTGCAAGCCGAAAACAAAGGAAATTTACTTACTTTGCTAAGGCGATGCCTATCTTATGCAAAGATAACAAAAAACGAATAATAGCCACAAGAATTATCATTCTTTATGACGAATTAAAATACTCATAGAAAACGGGTAGCATTATTGGCATGCTACTTACTGATGGTCTACCTCACACACCATCATCTTCCTCTTCTATATCATCTTCCGACTCATCGCCCTCCGTGTTACCAGTATCCAACAGGTTGTCTTTCAAAATAGATACTGCACCGTGATTTGATATCTTCATGACCAAAGGAACATACTCGTCACTCATTTTGTCGGGCGAGCCGATACTCACTGCAAAAATGAGGTTGTTGCCTTCAACCTTGTCAAAAACGATGCCTAACAATGCACTGTTTTTGCGATAAAGTTCATCAACATAGTTTACAAAATCAGCTTTCGTAAAAGTCCTACTATAGAATTCACTTTGATCCTTTCGAACGATACTCAGTTTAATCTTATTATCATAATATTTATTGCCCGACCCATCATCTGCTAACGGCAACGATTGATCAGCTTGCCTTGATACATTCACATGATACATCGAACCGACCCATTCTATGGGAATCGACTGCTCGTAATCGCTCATGGATTGCGTAGCCTTCTTCGTTACAGGTTTTGGCTTCTGCGTGATAATCGTCTTATCTTGTTTCTTTTCTGAACAAGAAACGATACCACAACCTACTAATATGATTAAAAATAAACGTAAAAACAATCGCATGAGTTGATTATATTTTTAATGAGTTCAATCTTATGACTTAATTGTGGAATACTGTGCTTCACCCCCTCAATAAAAGGGAAGAAAGCCAGAACTGTCCATCATTTGCAAAGGTACAAATAAAAAATGACAAAAAAAGGTTATTGGTCTTTGACAAGGTAAAAATCGAGTAGGTTGGGAAACGAAAGTTTTCTAACCTACTCGATTAAAGAAAGGGGAACGGAGAAGAAAGCAAACGAACTGGTTTGAATCCAGAACATCTGCCAGTTTTCTACAACTCTGTTTGTGGAATGTACTCCTCGCCCCGCAAAAATATCCTGTCTACTATAGGTGTAGTGTATGCGTAAGGAATAAAGTCAACCGACGGAATGGGCTTCGTGATGTAAAAATTAGCAACCT
>CAMQBP010000008.1 GCA_946999025.1 uncultured Prevotella sp.
ACCTTTTCGCCGTTGAAAGTTCCCACAGCGGTAGGTTTCTTGTCGATGACCGCATAGAAATACAGAGGTACTTCAGCCCCCGGCTGATATTTCTTCACGTATTCGGGCAAGGTAATCACCCAGCCTTCTACGACCGTTCCATTATCTTTGATTTCTACCTTGGCATCCTTTACGGCACCACTCTCGCCCTGACGGTTACCGATGTCAAAGAGGATTCGGCTCTCCTTACTTTCAGGGAAAGTGTAACGCTGGAAAGCCACACGTGTGGTGGCAGTAACCTCTGCCGTGACGTTGTAGTCTTTCAACAACACAGAATAATAACCTGCTGTTGCCACCTCATCATCGTGAGAGAATGTAGAGCGATAGCCTTTGCGCTCACCCGTCATGGCGGTATCGTCTGGAACGGTGAACAATTTGCCTACAGTTGGCATCAGCGTGATGCCACCAATCTGGAATTCGTGCAGGCAGGGGAATCCCTCGATGCTGGTGTCACGATAATCATAACCCGTTGCCTCCCAGCCAGATTTATTCCCATAATGTCCATTGGTTGATGGTCCGGGCTTAGCCATGCCGAAAGGTAAGGCACCGGGAGCCATGTGGAAATAACGACAGTGCGCCGTTCCAATGCGTGGCTCGACATAACTTGTCAGGTCTTCTGTTGTTGCATTGTCAGTTTTCGTACAGGACATCATGCCAAAGATGCCGGCGAAAGCCAATAATGCCATTGAAATTTTTCTCATGTCTGATGGTTCTTGTTAGTTAATATTATTGATTTAGTGAATTAAATACGCCACCTTCTACAGCTAAAATTCTGCAAATTCCGACTGTTGAAGATGGTGCAGATGAACAAGCATGCGCCTGTTAGCCTCCTCTGATTGTAGCTTACGGCTGCTTATGACTTGTTGTTGTCTTCCTTGTAAATGATGTTGTTGATGCCCGAAGTGATTTCAAGCGACTCACGATGCTCCTTGATGAAACTATCGATATGGCGCACACGTTTATCCTCCAATATCTCGTCTACAGCAATCAGAATTCCTGTTTCTTCCACATCACCGAATCCATTGTTAATGGCAGTGCCAAAAAGCTTCATCGTAGGACTTAATCCCATATATGCGTTGACCAAAGGAGGGATGTTGTACCCCAGTTTTCGTATTTCCTTATTGAGAATCTTGTAGTCTGCCTTGAAGTCCGTTTCTGAGAACAACTTTTCCAGTTCTTGGGGATCTTCCTGCAACTCTAAGGGATTCCGCGGCACGATGAGGTGATCCTTGTCATCAAAATGTTTCTTCAAGAAATAAAGTATCATGTCACGTCCACGGCGGATGTAAGAAGGGTACATTGTCATTTTGCCGAAGAAATACTTGAGCTTAGGATTGAGAACAATCAGGGCTCCGAGACCATCCCACAGGTTGTCCAAGGCAAAGATGCTTTTGGTGTTGCTACGCACGTTTTGATATTCCAACGCCACGAAAGATCTTCCCAGCTCCACGGTATAGGGCATATAGTCTTTCAGGAACTTTTCCGAGAAATGGAAAAGGTGGCTGGTGGCCAACTTAGGCTGCCCATCGTCGTCCAATTCCCAGTTGGAACCGTACTGATACCGATAGCCTCCGATGATTTCATCCGCATCGGGATTCCACACAATCAGCTGCTTGTAACAGTTGTCGCAGATATCAAATTCATCGATATCCATGGACTTTCCGGTGCCTCCGCCTGCGGTACGAAAGGCAATTTCGCGCAATCGCCCAATCTCTTTCATCACGTTGGGCGAGTCATGGGCTGTGACCACGAAAATCTTGTTCTGGCTTTTGTTCGTCATCCGGAGCCGCTTATCGGATGTCAACTCAGCTTTCAACAACTCTCTATCGATGGGCTGGATAATCTCTTCTTGCATGGTTTCTTAGAGGATTGACGAAGAAGGACCGTTCATTGCGAGTATGGGATTCTCTCAAATAGGATCTCTCAACGCTTGATTGATATTTCAGTTTTCTCTACTCTGCTGTTTGTGTCGGTTGCAGTTGGTATACTTTGTTTTGTACATACTGCGCCCACTGCTGCGCATTCTTATGCTTGTCAAAGGTTTGCCAAGGTATGGGTTTGCCTATCGTGACGCGGAATGTCTTGTGTCTGTTGCGATACATTTCATCCACTAAGAACAGCATCGCCACATTAAACTTCAATTTCAGGGCCTTACAGATATTGGCGATACGATAGAACCGGTCTGAGTTTCGCCCCTCAAAATGAATGGGTACCACGTCTCTCTGATATTCAACACTCTTGGTGATAAATGTTTTCTTCCAGGGGATGTCCCGAATTTGCCCATTCATTTTACGCGAGCAGAGCCCAGCTGGAAACATGATGATGTGGTTATCGCTTTGGAATGCCGCATCCACCATCGCGGGGAAGTTGCGGCTTTGCTTACCAGTCTTGTTAATGCCGATTCCTAATGGACGCAGACCCGGCAGATTCATCAGCAAATCATTCAACAGGTATTTAATGCGACCGTCATAATGTCGGCCGATGATGGCACCCAAAGCAACCCCGTCAGCACCACCTAAAGGATGATTTGAAGCGAAGATGTATAGTCGTCCGTCTTGTGGGTTCGGCAAATTTTCCCTACCTTTGACCTCCAAGGAGACATCCAGGTATTTGATACACGCTTCAAGCCAATCGACTCCTGTCAAGTCTTTGTTTTCCCAAAGAAATTGATTCACTTCATCTTGATGGGTGATCTTCTTGAGCCAACTAACTGCAAAATGTGGAACATATTTAGCCTTGTCGCCAAGTTTACTGCGCAAGATGTCATCAATGTCTATGGTTTTCTTTGTTTCGTCATTCATTTAGGTCAAAAAACTTTCTTTGCAAAAATAACATAACTTTTTGTAATATGCCGCTTTTTTACGTAAAAATGTTGAAAAATTATCTCATGTGTTATCCCGTTGTCACACGAAGAAACAGATGTTTCCATGAAGTTACAGATACCCTTTAAAGGAGGATGACCTGCGAGAAATCAGACCATCGAATCGAAAAGTCGAGGGACGCAAAATACGTTAAATAAACTAAAAATACAATTTTCTTATCATTTTAAGGGTTAAAGTGGGGAAATGTGGGGAAAAATATGTATCTTTGACAACAAATATTGATTTGTATATAAAGAGGTACACATGCGATTTTTTGGAAACATAGAAGCAAAGGTCGACGCCAAGGGCAGAGTGTTCTTGCCGGCAACGTTCAGAAAGATACTGCAAGGAGCAGGCGAAGAGAGTCTCGTTCTGAGGAAAGACGTGTTTCAATCGTGTCTGACCCTCTTTCCTGAATCCGTGTGGAACGTACAGTTAGACACCTTGAGAAAACGTCTTTCACGCTGGAATGCGCAAGAACAGCTCATCTTCCGTCAGTTTGTTTCCGACGTTGAACTATTGTCACTCGATGCCAACGGGCGTTTATTGATACCAAAGCGCTATCTGAAGATGGCGAACATCGAACAGACCGTGAAATTCATTGGCATGGACGACACCATAGAGATGTGGAGCAACGACGTGACAGAGAGTCCTTTCATGCAACCAGAGGAATTCGGCAAGGCCCTGCAAGAAATCATGAGCAAAGGCTCGGAGCCAAACAAAGAGACTGAATAAAAATGATCATCAAGACAGCAGAAACATACCATGTGCCAGTTCTCTTACAAGAGAGCGTTGAAGGATTGAACATCCACCCCGATGGGATTTACGTGGATGTAACCTTCGGAGGCGGCGGCCACTCCATGCAGATTCTGCGCCAATTGGGGGAAAATGGGCACTTGTTCAGCTTCGACCAGGATCTGGATGCAGAGAAAAACATCCATCAAAGGGGCAATGAACTGCTGCAACAAGACAACTTTACGTTCGTACGCTCAAACTTCAGATACCTCAAGAACTGGATGCGATACTACGAAATAGAGCAGATTGACGGACTATTAGCCGACTTAGGAGTGTCCAGTCATCATTTTGATGACGAAAGCCGAGGGTTCTCTTTCCGCTTCGACGCACCGCTCGACATGCGCATGAACAAGACGGCGAGCATCACGGCTGCCGACATCGTGAACACATACAGCGAAGAACGCCTTGCCGATGTGTTCTACCTCTATGGAGAATTGAGAAACGCTCAACGCATTGCCTCGCTCCTGGTGAAAGCGCGAACCGAAAAGATGATTGTGACCACACAGGACTTCATTCAAGCCACAGCACCCCTATTCAAGAGAGAACGAGAGAAGAAAGACATGGCCAAGCTGTTCCAAGCCCTGCGCATCGAGGTGAATCACGAGATGGAATCCTTAAAAGAAATGCTTGAAGGTGCCAAGCAACTACTTCGACCAGGAGGCAGATTGTCTGTCATTACCTACCATTCTCTGGAAGATCGGATTGTCAAAAACATGATGAAGACAGGCAATGTGGAGGGAAAAATGACGCAGGATTTCTTCGGAAAGATTACGACTCCATTCTCACTAATCAACAAAAAAGTGATTGTACCTGTTGAGGAAGAGCAACAACGAAACCCACGCAGCAGAAGTGCGAAATTAAGAATCGCTGAAAAGACACAATGAAAAAAGAAGATATAGACATAGAATCACAACCCAACTTGTCGATTTCGGAGGAGAAACAACCGGAAGATTCTGCGACCGACCAAAAGGAAGTTGCAGATGAAGGCCCAACGCTCAAAGAAGTAATCTTAGAGCAAGCCACGGAAGAAGAGGCTCCCCTGTCGAAGAATTTCACGTTGAAGAAGATTCTTGGCGGAGACATCTTGACCACTTCCACCATCCGCAAGCAAATCTGGGTCGTTCTGCTCATCACCTTTTTCATCATCATCTACATCTCAAACCGATACAGCGTGCAGCAACACCTCATTGAAATTGACCAGTTACAGAAAGAGTTGCAAGATGCCAGATACAAAGCACTGTCTACCAGTAGCCAACTGACGGAAAAGAGCAGAGAGAGCAACGTGCTCGAAATGTTGAAGAACAATAAGGACAGCGTCCTCAAAATAGCAAATCAACCTCCTTACATCATCACCGTTCCTAAAGAATGAATAAGTTTGATTATAAAAAGATAATGCCTCGCTACAGTGCCCTCGCCATCATGATGACACTGATAGCACTTGCTGTAGTTGGCAAAACAATCTACATCATGACTGCCAAGCGCACCTATTGGACCAAAGTGGCCAATCGCGTAAAGCGCGACAGTGTAGACATCAAACCCATGCGGGGCAACATTCTTAGCAGTGACGGTGAACTCATGGCCAGTTCATTACCCGAGTTTAAGGTGTACATGGACTTCAAAACCTTGCACGAGTCAAAAACCGACACGCTATGGGATGAGAAGATTGACTCTATCTGTCAAGGTCTGGCAGCCATCTTTCCTGAAAAGCCTGCCCGCGCATTCAGAGCCGAATTGGAAGAGGGAAGAAAGAAACAAAGCCGCCATTGGCCTATTTGGAAAAAGCGCATCGACTACAACACTTTTACAGAAGTGAAAACGTTGCCCTTGCTCAATCTTCCTAAATATTCCAGTGGTTTCCACTACGAAGAATTCAATGCGCGACAACGACCCTATGGTTCGCTGGCTGGTAGAACGCTGGGTGCCATGTATGGAGCTAAAGACACGGCTCGATTTGGACTGGAGTTGTCTTACGATTCCATTCTCCGTGGGAAGAACGGCATCGTGCATCGCCGCAAGGTGCTCAACAAGTTTCTTGACATCATGGACACGCCTCCTGTTGATGGAGCAGACATTGTCACAACCATTAACGTTGGCATGCAAGACCTTGCCGAAAGAGCTGTCATCGACGAATTGAAGAAAATCAACGGAAATGTTGGAGTGGCACTGGTCATGGAGGTGGCTACCGGTGACATCAAGGCCATCGTCAACATGGAGAAATGCTTTGACGGTGAATACCGAGAAGTAAAGAATCATGCCGTCAGCGACCTGCTGGAACCAGGATCCGTGTTTAAAGTTGCATCGATTATGACAGCCCTTGATGACGGAGTTGTGGACACCACGGCAAGAGTAGAGACTGCCGGTGGCGTTTGGCCGATGTATGGCAGACACATGAAAGACCACAACTGGCGTAGGGGTGGCTATGGTTTGTTAACGCTTCCACAGACTCTTTTATACAGCTCCAACATCGGTGTCAGCCGCATCATCGATGACAATTATAAAGATCATCCCGAGAAATTCGTGCGAGGAATCTATCGAACAGGCTTAGCGGACAACCTGAATATCCCGCTTGTAGGTTCATCTCCTGCTGTCATCCGTCTGCCCAAGAAAAACGAACGCGGCCAATGGCTCAACTGGAGCAAGACTGCTTTGCCCTGGATGAGCATAGGATACGAAACACAGATTCCTCCCATTTCCATGATAACGTTTTACAATGCCATCGCCAACAACGGCAAGATGATGCAACCACGCTTTGTAAAAAAGGTGGTGAAAAATGGAGAAGTGCTAATAGAGTTCCCACCCAAGGTACTCCGCTCACAGATATGTAAGCCCAAAACGCTTGGTGAAATTCAAACCATTCTCGAACATGTGGTTAGCCAAGGATTGGGTAAAAAAGCCGGATCACCCTCCTTCAAGGTGGCTGGCAAGACCGGAACGGCACAAATTTCACAGGGTTCGGGTGGATATAAGGTTGGACGAACCAACTACTTGCTGAGCTTTGCTGGCTATTTCCCTGCCGACAAGCCTCGCTACAGCTGCATCGTTTGCATCCAGAAGTCGGGGCTTCCCGCATCAGGGGGTGGCATGAGCGGTGTCGTATTTCATCACATTTCAGAGGGTATCATGGCTCAAGACCTTAAACTTGATGTAAAAGATGCCAAAGACTCCACATCCATTTTATTGCCAGAAGTAAAGAATGGCAATGTCCTCGCTGCCAACTATGTACTGAGCCACTTGGGAATCAACGCCAATCAAGATTGGTCTGGCTCGTACACCAAGGGCAATCCTATCTGGGGTTCAGCTGAAATACTGAACAACACAGTAGTCAAACTCAGGAAAATAAAGGTACATGGGCACAAATTCATCCCCAATGTAGAGGGAATGGGTGCGCGTGATGCCGTCTACATCTTGGAGAGCAGAGGCGTCAGGGTCAAACTTGACGGACGTGGTAAGGTTATCAGTCAGAGTCTGGAACCAGGCCATTGTATCCAGAAAGGCGATGAATGCCGCCTGATACTGCAATAAATTTGGCAATACACTACAGTAACATTTATAAGAAATTACCTATATGACATTCAGTGAATTGATTAAAGGCATCAAGACATCCGCCATCATCGGCGAAGCCAATGTCAACATCACAGGCGTGGAGATCGACTCCCGCAAAGTAAAAGAGGGCAACCTGTTCGTAGCTATCAAAGGCACACAGGTGGACGGTCATCAATACATACCCAAAGCAATAGAACTGGGAGCCGCCGCCATCTTATGTGAAGAAGCACCACAACAGCCACAACCAAACGTCACCTACGCGGTGGTAAAATCGACAGAAGATGAAGTAGGGAAAGTTGCCACCCGCTTTTTTGGCGATCCTACCAAACATCTCAAGTTAGTAGGTGTCACAGGTACCAACGGAAAGACCACCGTTGCCACCTTATTATATAATCTATTCAGAAAGTTGGGACACAAGTGTGGACTGCTTTCTACGGTCTGCAATTTTATCGAAGAGCAGGAGATTCCTGCCGACCACACCACCCCCGATCCCATTGAACTCAACGAATTGTTAGCCAAGATGCTGGCTGCCGGCTGCGAATATGTATTCATGGAGTGTTCGTCACACGCCATTGCACAGAAACGAATCGGCGGACTTACCTTCACGGGAGGTATCTTCACCAACCTCACACGCGACCATTTGGATTATCACAAGACCTTCGAGAACTACCGCAACGCCAAGAAATCATTCTTTGACGGCCTACCCAAGTCGGCTTTTGCCATCACCAACGCTGATGACAAGAACGGCATGGTGATGGTACAGAATACCAAAGCCAACGTCAAAACCTACTCCATCCAGTCGATGGCCGACTTCAAAGCGCGCATCATCGAATGCCATTTTCAAGGCATGTACCTGGAGATAGACGGTCAGGAGGTCGGCGTGCAGTTCACGGGCAAGTTCAATGTCAGCAACCTGCTGGCCGTTTACGGTGCCGCACGCATGCTGGGCAAGCAACGCGAAGAGACACTCATCGCCATGAGCACCTTGCACACCGTCAACGGGCGCATGGACACGTTGCAGTCGCCCGAAGGGTTTACGGCCATCGTAGACTACGCTCATACGCCCGACGCTTTGAAAAATGTGCTCTTGGCCATACACGAGGTCGACGGAAAGGGACACATCATCACCGTTTGTGGTGCCGGAGGCAACCGCGACAAGGGCAAACGTCCACTCATGGCGAAGCAGGCTGTGCAGCTCAGCGACAAGGTTATCATCACCAGTGACAACCCTCGTTTTGAAGATCCACAAGACATCATCAACGACATGTTGGCGGGTTTGGATGCGCAAGACCTGAAAAAGGTGCTGACCATCGCCGACCGCAAGGAGGCCATCCGCACGGCCTGCATGCTGGCGCAGAAGCAAGACGTGGTTCTTGTTGCAGGCAAAGGACACGAAACGTATCAGGAAATCAAGGGCGTGAAACATCATTTTGACGACAAGGAAGTGCTGCGCGACATCTTTGCAAAGTAACATCGTCATTGAACAACAATATAAACAGCACACAGCATGTTATACTATCTTTTCAGATTCTTGGAGCAATACGGCATCTCGGGGGCTCACGTATGGGGCTACATCTCCTTCAGAGCCCTGCTTGCCCTCATCTTTTCGCTGGTCATCTCGGCCTGGTTTGGTGAGCGATTCATCAAGTACCTGCGCAAAAAGCAAATCACCGAGACGCAGCGCGACGCCTCCATCGACCCATTTGGTGTCAACAAGATTGGCGTTCCTTCCATGGGTGGTGTCATCATCATTGCCGCCATTGTCATCCCCGTGCTGCTTTTGGGCCGACTCAGAAACATCTACCTCATCCTCATGGTCGTGACAACCCTTTGGCTGGGGTTCCTCGGTGGCATGGACGATTATATCAAGATATTCCGCAAAAACAAAGAAGGACTGAAAGGAAAGTACAAGATTGTGGGACAGGTGGGCATCGGATTGATTGTCGGACTGGTACTTTGGTCGTCGCCAGATGTCAAGATTAACGAAAATTTAGCCATCAAGCAACAAGGACAGGAATTGGTTATCAAGCACCGAACCGATGCGCGCAAGTCGCTCAAAACCACCATTCCGTTCGTCAAGGGACACAACTTGGATTATGCAGGCGTGATGCGTTGGTGTGGCAAATATAAGACAGCGGCTGGTTGGATATTGTTTGTCGTGATGACCATCATCGTAGTGACGGCGGTTTCGAATGGTGCCAACCTCAACGATGGCATGGATGGCATGTGCGCAGGCAACTCGGCCATCATCGGCGTGGCATTGGGCATCCTGGCCTATGTCAGCTCGCACATCGAGTTTGCCTCGTACCTCAACATCATGTACATACCGGGTTCACAAGAACTGGTGGTGTTTATGTGCGCCTTCGTGGGTGCCCTCATCGGCTTCTTGTGGTACAACGCCTACCCCGCGCAGGTGTTCATGGGCGACACGGGCTCGCTAACCATCGGCGGCATCATTGGAGTTTGTGCCGTGATTATCCATAAAGAACTGCTGCTGCCCATCCTTTGCGGCATCTTCTTCGTAGAGAGTCTGAGCGTCATCTTACAAGTATATTACTACAAAATGGGCAAACGCAAAGGGGTGAAACAACGCATCTTCAAACGCACGCCCATCCATGACAACTTCCGCACGCAGGATTCGCAACTGGATCCCGACTGCCAATACCTCATCAGAAAACCTCATTCGGCCGTACACGAGTCGAAAATCACCATTCGCTTTTGGATCATTACCATCATCCTGGCAACCATGACCATCATCACACTGAAAGTGAGATAGTTAAAGCGCTTGAGAGATGGCTTACCAAACTCATGGAGATTGACACGCAAACTCATGGAGATTGGAGGGTAAAGTCATGGAGATTGACTGGAAAAGTCAATGACATTGTACAAACAACCAAAACCAACAGCCAAAAAAGCGGGTGCAAGTAAATAAGAAAAAGGAGTACAAAACATGAAAAGAATAGTTATTCTCGGAGCAGCAGAGAGTGGAGTTGGAGCTGCCATCTTAGCCCAAAAAGAAGGCTTCGACGTATTTGTATCTGACATGGGTGAAATTAAAGACAAATACAAGAAGACGCTCGATGAGCACAACATCGTTTGGGAAGAGAAGCATCACACCCCCGAACTCATTCTGAACGCTGACGAAATCATCAAGAGTCCGGGCATCCCGAAGGAGGCTCCGATGGTGCAGAAGGCCATGGCAAAGGGCATCAGCATCATCAGCGAGATAGAGTTTGCCGGGCGTTACACTCACTCGAAGATGATTTGCATCACGGGCAGCAACGGCAAAACCACCACCACGTCGCTGATTTACCACATCTTCAAGGCGGCCGGCTACGATGCCGGACTGGCTGGCAACATCGGGCGCAGTCTGGCACTGCAGGTGGCCGAGGATCCGCACGAGTACTACATCATCGAGCTGAGTTCGTTCCAGTTGGACAACATGTATAAGTTCAAGGCCGACATCGCCATCCTGCTGAACATCACCCCCGACCACTTGGACCGCTACGACAACTGCATGCAGAACTATGTGGATGCCAAAATGCGCATCATACAGAACCAAACCGAGCAAGACAGCTTCATCTACTGGAACGACGACCCCATCATCAAGCGCGAATTGAAGAAGTATAACATCAAGGCCGTGCAATGCCCTTTCTCTGAATTAAAGGAGAAAGGCTCCATAGGCTACATCGAAGAGGGCGAGTACACCATTGAGAAACCTACGCCATTCAATATGGAGCAGGAGGCACTGGCACTCACCGGCAAGCACAATATCTACAACTCGCTGGCCGCAGGCATCGCCACCGACATCGCAGGCATCAGGAACGAGGTTATCAGGAAGAGCCTCAGCAACTTCCCTGGCGTGGAACATCGTCTGGAAAAGGTGTGCAAGGTGGGCGGCGTACAGTACATCAACGACTCGAAGGCCACCAATGTGGATGCCTGCTGGTATGCGCTGGAAAGCATGAGAACGCCCACCATCCTCATTCTGGGCGGTAAGGATAAGGGAAACGACTATGGCCCTATCAAAGATTTGGTGAAAGAAAAGTGCGTCGCACTGGTGTATCTCGGAGCCGACAACAGCAAGCTGCACGATAATTTCGACAACTTGGGCATTCCGGTTCGCGACACCCACTCGATGAAAGACTGCGTGGCGGCATGCTACGAGTTAGCCAAACCGGGCGACACGGTGCTGCTCAGTCCCTGTTGTGCCAGCTTCGATTTGTTCAAGAACATGGAAGATCGGGGCGATCAGTTTAAAACATTGGTAAGAAATCTGTAATGGACAAGACGTTAGGAAATATCTTCAAGGGAGACAAGGTCATCTGGATGGTCTTCTTCTTCCTCTGCATCATTTCGGTCATCGAGGTCTATTCGGCCTCTGCCGGACTGACTTACAAGGGGGGACACTATTGGGCACCCATCGTGAAGCATACGGGCATTCTGCTCGTGGGCGTGTTTGCCATGGTGGTAACCCTCAACATCAAGTGCAAGTACTTCAAGATTGTAACCCCCTTCCTACTACTGATAGCCGTCGTCGCGCTGATAACGGTTTTACTGGCAGGTCAGTCAACCAACGGTGCCCAACGGTGGATTAGCATCGTAGGTATACAATTTCAGCCCTCCGAAATTGCCAAAGGAGCCTTGGTACTGGCTACAGCGCAGATACTAAGCGCCTTGCAAACCGAACACGGAGCCGACAAGAACGCCTTTAAATACATTCTCATCGTGAGTGCTTTCATCATTCCGCTCATCATGGTGGAGAATCTTTCCACGGCCATGCTGCTGTGTATGGTCATCTTCATGATGATGATTATCGGGCGCGTACCTGGCAAAACCCTTGGGAAAGCATTGGGGGTGGTCACATTGTTGATTCTAACTGTCTTCACGCTGGTGATGGTTGTGGGGAAAGACCATGAGAAAGAAAACGCCAACCCAAACCATATTGAACAGGTAGCCACGGCGGAACAAAAGAAAGATCCCAGCATGTTTGCCTCTGTGTTCCACCGCTTTGACACCTGGAAAGGGCGCATCGACCGATTCATGGCTGGCAAAGAGACCCCTCCGGAGGAATTCGACTTGGATAAAGACGCACAGATAGGGCATGCCAACATTGCCATCGTGTCATCGAACTTCATTGGTAAGGGACCGGGAAACTCGGTAGAACGCGACTTCCTGTCGCAGGCTTTCTCCGACTTCATCTATGCCATCATCATCGAGGAGATGGGGCTTTTCGGCGGATTCTTCGTGGCCATGCTGTACATCATCCTGCTTTTTAGAACTGGACGCATTGCCAACCGCTGTGAAAACAATTTCCCTGCCTTCCTCGCTATGGGACTGGCACTGTTGCTGGTGACGCAGGCTTTGTTCAACATGTGCGTGGCCGTGGGGCTTGCTCCCGTTACCGGACAGCCGCTGCCACTGGTCAGCAAGGGCGGAACTTCCACCATCATCAACTGCGTGTACATCGGTGCGATACTCAGTGTCAGCCGTTCGGCCAAGAAAAAAGCTGATGCCGACAGTGACGAGGTAATATCCGAAAAGCTCGCAACGGCATAGTCTTGTGAACTAACGGCTTAAAATAAATATGGTGAATTATGACAAAAAGACATATTTTTTGATTACTTTTGTCCATTAAATACATCTGAGTTAGATGAGCAACGAATTGAGAATTATTGTCAGTGGTGGCGGAACGGGAGGACATATCTTTCCGGCCATCTCCATCGCCAACGCCATCAAGGCAAAGCGTCCTGATGCAAAGATACTCTTCGTGGGCGCTATCGGGCGCATGGAAATGGAGCGCGTGCCCAAAGCTGGCTACGAGATAAAAGGACTACCCATTTGCGGATTCGACCGCAAACACCTATTGAAGAACATCTACGTGCTGTTCAAAATATGGAAAAGTCAGCGCATGGCTAAGGCCATCATCAAAGATTTCAAGCCGATGGCTGCCGTCGGAGTGGGTGGATATGCCAGTGGCCCCACCTTGAACGTTTGTGCAAAACGGCACATTCCTTGCTTGATACAGGAACAAAACTCGTATGCTGGGGTGACCAACAAGCTGTTGGCGAAGAAAGCAGACAAGATATGTGTGGCTTACGAAGGCATGGAACGTTTCTTCCCAGCCGACAAAATCATCATGACAGGCAACCCCGTGCGGCAAAATGTGCTGCAAACTGCCTTGACACAACAAGAGGCCAGAAAGTCATTCGGGCTCGACCCCGACAAGAAAACCGTGCTGTTGGTAGGCGGAAGTCTTGGAGCCAGAACCATCAACGAGAGTGTGATGAGCCACCTGGACATGGTAAGAGCGAGTGGTGTGCAATTTATTTGGCAAACTGGGAAATATTATTTCGAAGGCATCACCAAGGCCTTGCAATCGGAAGAGCCGCTATCCATGCTCCACGTAACTGATTTTATCAGCGACATGGGGGCTGCCTACAAGGCGGCAGACTTGGTGATAAGCCGCGCCGGAGCCAGTTCCATCAGCGAGTTCTGCCTCATTGGCAAGCCCGTCATCCTGGTTCCCAGTCCGAACGTGGCTGAAGATCATCAAACGAAAAACGCCATGGCTTTGGTCAACAAGAACGCTGCCATCTATGTCAAAGATTCCGAAGCGAAGGACATGTTGCTACAACAAGCCATCGAAACAGTACAGAACGACAGTAAGTTGGCATCGTTGAGCGAGAACGTCTTGAAGCTCGCATTACCTCATTCTGCCGACATCATCGCAGATGAGGTCATCAAACTGGCAACGCACCGGTAGACAAAAACGCCGGCAAAGAAAAGCATAGAACATGAAAGGTAACGTCCGCCAACGTCAATGAACGAAGCGAACGAACTACCTGCAACTTTCGATAACTCCATAAGACAAAAGAAGAGAAGAGAAATGGACATAACAGAAATCAAGTCGGTTTATTTCATTGGGGCTGGCGGCATTGGCATGAGTGCCATCGCTCGCTACTTCATTCATAAAGGTGTAGTGGTGGCTGGTTACGACAAGACACCTTCTGCATTGACCAACCAGCTTGAGAAAGAGGGAATGCTCATTCACTATAAAGAGAGTGTGGAAGAGATTCCGCATGCATGTAAGAACCCACAGACATGCCTTGTTATCTACACACCCGCCATTCCGGAAACCCATCAAGAGTTGAAATACTTCAGGGAAAACGGCTTTGAGATCCAAAAACGAGCACAGGTGCTCGGCACATTGACACAGACACACAAAGGACTGTGCTTTGCAGGAACGCACGGCAAGACCACCACCAGCACCATGTGCGCGCACATCATGCACCAGAGTCATGTCGACTGCAATGCCTTTCTCGGCGGCATCTCAAAGAATTATGGCACGAACTACATTCTGTCAGATGCGAGTGATTATATCGTCATCGAGGCCGATGAGTTCGACCGCAGTTTCCATTGGCTGCGTCCGTGGATGAGTGTGATCACCTCCACCGACCCCGACCATCTGGATATCTACGGCACAAAGGAGGCTTATCTGGAGAGTTTCCGTCACTATACCACGCTTATTCAGCCAGGTGGAGCATTGATTATCCATCGGGATTTGGAAATGAAGCCAGCAGTTCAAGAGGGCGTAAGCATCTATGACTACAGCAGGGACAAGGGAGATTTCCATGCAGAGAACATTGAAATTAAGAATGGTCATATCACTTTCGATTTCATTTCGCCCCTGGAAAATGTAGAAGGTGTAGAATTAGGTCAGCCCATTCCCATCAACATCGAGAACGGTGTGGCTGCCATGGCCATGGCGCAACTAAATGGTTGCACAGCCGAGGAACTGCGATATGGCATGTCTACCTATCATGGAGTGGAACGAAGATTCGACTTCAAGATTAAGAACGACCGCCATGCGCTGCTTTCCGACTATGCACATCACCCAAAGGAGATATACCAAAGTGCCAAAAGCCTGCGCGAGTTGTATCACGACCGCAAGGTGACGGCCATCTTTCAGCCGCATCTTTACACCCGCACAAGAGACTTCTATAAGGAGTTCGCCAAAGCATTGAGCCAGCTAGACGAAGTGATTTTGTGCGATATCTATCCCGCTCGTGAGCAACCCATCGAGGGAGTGACGTCACAACTGATATACGATGAACTTACCTGTAAGGAGAAGAGCATGATTCACAAGGAAGAGGTTCTCGACCTGGTGAAGCGACGCGACTTCGATGTCCTCGTGATATTGGGCGCCGGTGACTTGGATAATTACGTACCACAAATGGCTAAGATCATAGAAAGCAAGTGAGAAGAAACCTGAAAAAGATAATAACCATCGTACTGGACGTGGTGCTGGGCATCTATCTGGTCTTTGCTTTCACGGCATTCAACATGCCTGATGAGACGGCCAACGTGTGCACAAAGGTGAGCATCGACATTGCAGACGAAGCCCAAAATGGTTTTATCAATGCCGCAGAAATCAGGGATCGTCTGGAGAAACACAAGCTCTACCCGCTGGAAAAGCCATTGAGATACGTGGATGCCCGCAAGATAGAGGACATGTTGAAGACCAGTCCGTTTGTCAATACGGCTGAATGTTACAAAACACAAAATGGACATGTCAACATCAGCATCACGCAACGAATGCCCATCGTGCGCATCAAGTCGGTTAATGGTGATGACTATTATCTGGACGACAAGGATGCCATCATGCCCAACTCCAGTTATACGAGCGACCTTATCATTGCAACTGGCTACATCAACAAATGGTTTGCCACGCACTATGTGTCGGCGCTGAGCAAGGCATTGATGGGCAACGAGCTCTGGAAAAACCAGATAGAACAAATACATGTTCTACCCGATCGCGGCATAGAGCTGGTTCCCAGGGTGGGCGACCACATCATTTATTTGGGTCAGTTGCCCACAAGCAATGACCGAACGAAGCGATTCTCGCTGATTGAGAGCTTCACCAAGCAGAAACTTACACGTCTGGAAAAGTTCTATAAATATGGCCTTTCACAGGCAGGTTGGAACAAATATTCTTACATCAACCTGGAGTTTGACAACCAAATCATCTGCAAAAGACGAAGCAATTGAACGGATGTGAGAACAAAAGAACATAACACGAACAAAAAGATTTGATAAAGATATAAAAACGTATGGCAAAGGAATTTATCGTAGCTATTGAACTGGGATCGTCAAAAATCACAGGTATTGCAGGAAAGAAGAATTCAGATGGCAGCATCTCCATTCTTGCTGTTGTCAAAGAAGATTCCACCTCGTGCATACGCAAAGGTGTAGTTTTCAACATTGACAAGACAGTTTTGTGCTTGACCAACATCATCAAGAAGTTGGAAACTACGCTCAAAACCAACATAGCTCGAGTCTATGTCGGTGTCGGAGGACAGAGCATCCGCAGCGTCAAGAACGTAATCATCAAGGATCTGCCCGCAGATACCGTCGTTAGTCAGGACATGATTAACGAGTTGATGGACGCCAATCGCAGCATGACTTACGCTGAACAAGAGATATTGGACGCTGCCACGCAGGAATACAAGGTTGACGCGCTGTACCAATTAGACCCGGTTGGCATTCCTTGCTCAAGACTGGAGGGTAATTTCCTCAACATACTTTGGCGCAAAACATTCTACAAAAACCTAAACCAATGCCTCAACAAGGCTGGCGTGGAGATAGCCGAACTATATTTAGCACCACTGGCTTTGGCCGATGCCGTATTGACAGAGGCAGAGAAAAGAACTGGCTGCGTACTGATAGACCTCGGTGCTGACACCACAACCGTACTGGTATATTACAAAAACATCCTGCGCCATCTGGCCGTCATCCCATTGGGTGGCGAGAACATCACCAAGGATATCACCTCCTTGTTGATGGAAGACAGTCAGGCTGAGCAAATGAAATTGAAATACGCCTCAGCCTACACCGACAACAGTGATATCGATGACAACAAGAAATACCCTATCGATCAAGACAGAAAAGTTGATAGCCGCAAGTTCATCGAGATTGTAGAATCGCGCCTGCAAGAAATCATTGAGAACGTTTTTTATCAGATTCCAAACGAATATGCCGACAAACTCATTGGCGGAATCATCCTCACAGGCGGCGGTTCGAACATGCCCAACATTGAGAAAGCCTTCACCAATCAAGGCCCAACAGAGAAGATTCGCATAGCCAAGTTTGTGAACCAGAATATCAATTCCAACCTCCCTGAAATAACAGCTCATACTGGAACGATGAACACCATCCTGGGTTTGCTCGTCAAAGGCGACATCAACTGCGCCGGCGAAGAGATAACTGCCGACTTATTCCAAAGCAACGAGGCAAAGCACGTCACGCCAACGCCCGCACCTACCAAAGAGCCTCGACCTTATACTGAGACCTCTGGTACGGGCATTGTACAGACCGAAGAAGAAAAAGAACTGCTGCGTAAGCAAAAGGAGGAACAGGAAGAAGCTGAACGAAAGGCGCAGGAAGAGGAGCAACGCCGCATCGCGGAAGAGAAGAGAGAAAACTCTCCTGTCAACAAATTATGGAAAAGCATTAAAAACTTTGCCAGCAAAATAACCGAAGAGGAAGAATAAGCAGCAGTCCAATCACTACTTCCCAAGAACGAACCATTAAGAATTACAATTATGTCAGACAATATCAACACCCCTAACATTCTCGATTTCGGAGAACCAGACAAAGCAAGCAGCATTATCAAGGTAATCGGTGTTGGCGGTGGCGGTGGCAATGCCGTCAACCACATGTACCGCGAAGGCATTCACGACGTTACCTTCGTACTCTGCAACACCGACAATCAGGCACTCAACGACAGTCCGGTGCCCTTCCACTTGCAGCTCGGCAAAGAAGGATTGGGAGCCGGTAACAAGCCCGAGAAGGCACGCCTGGCCGCTGAAGAGAGTCTCGAAGACATCAAAAACATGCTGAACGATGGCACCCGCATGGCATTCATCACGGCCGGTATGGGCGGTGGTACGGGCACAGGAGCCGCTCCGGTCATTGCCCGCGTGTCCAAGGAACTGGGCATTTTGACCGTTGGCATCGTCACCATTCCTTTCCGCTTTGAAGGCGATAAGAAGATTAACCAAGCCTTAGATGGTGTGGAGGAGATGGCCAAGCATGTGGATGCCCTGCTGGTGATTAACAACGAACGGCTGCGAGAGATATACCCTGACCTCACTGTGCTCGACGCTTTCGGCAAAGCCGATGATACCCTGAGCATCGCAGCCAAGAGCATTGCGGAGATAATCACCAACCATGGACTGATTAACCTCGACTTCAACGACGTGAAAACGGTGCTGAAAGACGGTGGCGTGGCCATCATGAGCACAGGCTTTGGCGAGGGCGAGGGCCGCGTGAAGACTGCCATCGAGGACGCATTGAACTCTCCGCTGCTGAACGACAACGATATCTTCAACTCCAAAAAGATATTGCTCAGCATCAACTTCTGCAACGAAAAGAACGACAACAGCGGCCTGATGATGGAGGAAATGAACGATGTGAACGACTTCATGGGACGCTTTGACAGCGACTTTGAAATCAAATGGGGCATCGCCATCGACCCAGACCTCGGCAAGAAGGTGAAAGTAACTATCCTGGCCACAGGTTTTGGCATCAGCGACGTAGAAGGAATGGACAGTCACATCGGCAAACGTCACTCGCAAGAAGAAGCCATGCGCCTGGCCGAAGAGGAAGAACGGAAGATACAGCTCATCAACCGCAAGGAGCAATATTACAAGGATGGGAAAAACTCTAAGTACAAACGTCATCCACACGTCTATCTCTTCAGCAACGAAGACCTCGACAACGAGGATGTCATCCTGGCCGTAGAGAGCTTCCCCACCTACAAACGTACGCGCCAGATGCTGGACGACATACGCAAACAGGCATCAGGTGAACCCAAGGAACCCGAACAAAAAGAGAACAATGAACCCATACAGGGCCTCATCAGTTTCGAATAAAACAACATACACCGACGACCACTCGTCAACAAATACAATAAAACATCAAACAAATGGCACTATTTGAAAAGGTTAGCGAAGACATCAAAACCGCAATGAAAGAGCGCGACAAGGTAGCACTTGACACGCTGCGTAACATCAAAAAAGTTTTCCTCGAGGCCAAAACAGCACCGGGAGCCAACGATACATTGGAGGATGCAGACGCCTTGAAGATTATCCAGAAGCTGGCCAAGCAAGGCAAAGAATCGGCACAGACGTACATAGACGCAGGCCGACAGGACCTTGCTGATGCTGAATTAGCACAGGTCTCGGTCATCGAGCGCTATCTGCCCGAGCAACTGTCGGAAGCTGAAATAGAGAAAATCGTTAAGACCATCATCGAGCAAACGGGTGCTGCAAGCATGAAGGATATGGGAAAAGTCATGGGAATGGCCAACAAACAATTGGCTGGCAAGGCCGATGGCAAAACCATTTCAAGCATCGTTAAAAAGTTGCTCGCATAATTCTTACATTCGGTTTCGCCATCCACGAAACCAACGGCAAGAACTCTTTGAAACACTATATATCAAAGAGTTCTTGCCGTTTTCTTTTTCCTTGAAAATCAACTCATTGGTACTTGTCCGGCAACAGCATTGAGTTTGGGCTGCAAAGTCATACACTTTGCACGCCAAAAGCATGCAGATTGGCACCCAAACGCAATGACTTTGTCAAGCCAGTCCACAAAGGCCTGAGAATCAACCGATGGCTACTGGAACAAATCTTGCAACACCGAGAGCGATTTCAGTTCGGGGAACGAAGGGATGTGCAAACGATAGTAGCGCAATATCAAGTTGGCGCAACGATTTCGCTCCTCGCGGGAAAAGCGGAAAAGGTGCATCGTTTCATAGTTCATCCGCATCAGTTGGCTGATCTTCGCCGCCTCGTTTGGGGGAATAAAGTCGGGATGTAAGGGAACGAGAGAGCAGAACACGCCGTTGCGAAGGTCGAAGAAATCGCCCGCATGCCAGTTCTCAAGATTTGGATAAAACCCGATGAAGCGCGTCAGATGCATCATGAACACCAGATGAAAGTTTGCGAAAGCCCCCTCCGCCGAATCCAACCAACGAATGCTGTTCTCCACATATTGATACAATGCCCCCACCTCATGCTCGCCACGCACACTGAAATACAAGAACTCTGACAAGAACAAGGAGATGGACAACTTATAAGAATTGAAAGGTATGGTAGAGAACGGATAGGCCAGCCGCATCTCCTTGATGCGCTGCAACTGCTTGTTAGGCCGCTCGTCAAACTCGATGTCCAAGATGGTGAGCGGCTGAAAATAGGGCTTACCTACCCTGCCGCCCTTGCCCGTGCGCATACGCTGTATAAAAGAGACGTTCCCCATAGACTGGGTGAACAAATCTGTAATCAGCTGAGAATCGCCATATTTGATGGTGCGTAGTACGATAGCTTGCGTCTTTACTAACATCTGAACGTGGGTTTGAATGACAAAAATACTGATTTTCATACATTCAATGAAAAATTACAGCATAAAATTTGGTCGGTAAGGAAAAATGTCATAACTTTGCACCCGCTAATCAAATGGCACGGTCCCTTCGTCTATCGGTTAGGACGTGAGATTTTCATTCTCAAAAGAGCAGTTCGACTCTGCTAGGGACTACACAAAAGAAATAAAAGAACTTAATAGAAGATGGCAAATCACAAATCATCACTTAAAAGAATCCGTCAGGACAAAGTTAAGACTTTGCACAACAAATATTATGCAAAGACCATGCGTAATGCAGTGCGCAAGTTGCGCGCAATGACCGACAAGGATGAAGCTGTCAAGCTGTATCCTGAAGTACAGAAGATGGTAGACAAGCTGGCCAAGACCAATGGCATCCACAAAAACAAGGCTGCCAACTTGAAGTCAAGCCTCTGCAAGCACATCAGCAAACTCGCATAAGTCCATCTGACGACCCTACATACAAAGGTTACATTTCGAAAGAAGTGTAACCTTTTGAGGTTTCACCCACTTCAACCGCGACTCCGTTGAAACGACACAGCGTCCCTCCCAAACTTCAAGCAGGCGATTCGTCACACATTCGTCGCCGACCATCACAGACTACTAAGTAGGCAAGAGCCACAAAATACCAGAAAACAGAAAAACTTTATTCGCATCTTTAAACCACATAAAAAAGGCAGACGCACGCCAGTCTTTTACGCATTTTTAGCAACAAAACATTTCCTCATTTGACGGTAATTTCGTATCTTTGCATATCATAATATACAAAACGACAAATGGCAGAAAATCAGAATACCGAAAACAATTATTCGGCCAGTAACATCCAAGTATTGGAAGGACTTGAGGCTGTTCGCAAACGCCCTGCAATGTACATCGGTGACATCAGTGAGAAGGGTCTCCATCACCTGATTAACGAGACCGTGGACAACTCTATTGACGAAGCGATGGCAGGCTATTGCACCGATATTAAAGTGACCATCAACGATGACGAATCAATTACTGTACAAGACAACGGTCGAGGCATTCCCGTCGACCAGCACGCAAAACTGCACAAGTCGGCCCTGGAAGTGGTCATGACGGTACTCCATGCTGGCGGAAAGTTCGACAAAGGGTCGTACAAAGTCAGCGGTGGTCTGCACGGAGTTGGTGTAAGTTGCGTTAACGCCC
>CAMQBP010000009.1 GCA_946999025.1 uncultured Prevotella sp.
CAATCGTTATTGGAATGGTGTGGTGGATTTGTATCGTAAGCACGGTATTGACTCGTACACTGACTATAAAAAGGTGATTAGTGCACAGACACCACAGACCATCGCCGCCTTCATGAAAGAATTCTTGAAGGCTGGAAACTATATCTCGGTAACCATGTTGCCGGAAGAAAAGAAGTAAGAAATAGGGTGATGGCCTCTCCCCCAACCCCTCCCCAAAAGGGAGGGGAGTAGTTAGCTTGTTTGTTCACAGGTATTGCCATTGAACTGTATCATCGGTTCAATGGCAATTTTCTATATAGCAGGTAACAGCATGTTACGAAACATCGTAGGGGCGTGATTCATCACGTTCCGTTCGCAAGTAGGGACATCGTAGGGGCATGATTTATCACGTTTCGTATGAGTAGACACGTTGAATGATTGGTTTTACGACGTTTTGGTACGTGGTAAATCACGCCCCGTATCAGCAAATACGTTGAATGATTGGGCTCATGATGTGTCGGAACGTGATAAATCACGCCCCAACGACACTATAGCCGTATCATCCTACGGATACGAAACGCCCATGCTCAAAGCAGAATGTGAATTGTCCTTTTTCTTGACAAACACCTCTTCACCTTTGGCGTATTTGTAAACAACATCCCTGCTTGCTGTAAATAGGGAAATACGAGGCGGTTTTGTAACCGATTGTGTGTCAACGTATTGGTTGTTATTGCAGACTTTTCGACCCTTTTTGACCTGCGTTTTTTGTGCAAAAGCATTGAGATTGGCTGGCAATAGTAATGCTTTTACGCTGCAACCCTATGCTTTTTACGCTGCAAACCCATGTGAATGACAGTCCAAATGGAGGCAAATAGGCCATAAATTGCGATGTTTTAAGCGGGAAATATCGATTTTCTACGCTTTTTATCCCATTGATGCATCCTGTAAGCATAGTTAATTTTTCTATTTCACCATTTTGCACATACCATTTTATAGACACTTTTTTAGGACAAAAAGTGTCAGCCAAACGAGCCAAAGAAGCATGAAAACAGTTCGGACATGTCTGCTTTTTGTCGTTGTCATCTTTTGGTCGGTGCTTCGCAGAACCATCATTCAAAGGCGTGTAAACATAGTGATTCCATACCAATGGCCTATTGTGTGTTGGCTTCGTTTGGCGAGCATGCGGAAACGTCCTAAAGGAGTTAAAATAAAGCAGATGCGTGACAGATTGTATTTTTTTTGCTAACTTTGCACGTTCAATATACAACAAGAATCATAGATATGGCCTATTTATTTTCATCAGAATCAGTTTCAGAGGGACATCCAGATAAAGTTGCTGACCAGATTTCAGACGCTTTGCTCGATCAGTTTTTGGCTTACGACCGCGACGCACATTGCGCCATCGAGACCTTTGTGACCACCGGACAGGTAGTGATCATGGGGGAGGTTCGCTCGAAAGAATACGTTGACCTGCAAACCATCGCGCGCAAAACCATCAAGAAGATAGGTTACACCAAATCAGAATATCAGTTTGACGGCGATTCGTGTGGCATCATGTCGGCCATTCACGAACAGAGTGAGGACATTGACCGTGGGGTGAATCGGGCGAATGAGGACGAACAGGGTGCCGGTGACCAAGGCATGATGTTTGGTTATGCCATCAACGAAACAGAAAACTACATGCCGGTATCGCTGGACTTGGCTCACCTTATCATGCGTGTGCTGGCAGAAATCCGCAAGGAAGGCAAGGAAATGACCTATCTTCGCCCCGACGCGAAGAGCCAAGTCACCATTGAATACAACGACGACCACACGCCGCGTCGCATCCACACCATCGTGGTGAGCACGCAGCACGATGAGTTTGACAGCGACGACGACCGCATGTTGGCCAAAATCAAGGCCGATGTCATCAATATTCTCATACCCCGCGTCAAGGCAGCGTGTGACGACAAAACGCGTGCACTGTTCAATAATGACATCTTATATTATGTGAATCCTACGGGAAAGTTTGTCATTGGCGGACCTCATGGCGACACCGGTCTCACCGGAAGGAAGATTATTGTAGATACATACGGTGGGAAAGGCGCACACGGAGGCGGAGCATTCTCGGGCAAAGACCCAAGCAAGGTAGACCGATCGGCAGCATACGCTTCTCGATATATTGCTAAAAACCTGGTGGCAGCAGGCGTGTCAGACGAGGTATTGGTGCAGATTAGTTATGCCATTGGTGAGGCTAAGCCCATCAACATCTATGTGGATACATACGGACGGGGCAATGTTGGGATGACAGATGGCGAGATTGCCCAGAAGATTGGTGAGATGTACGATCTTAGACCGAAAGCCATTGAGAAGAAATTTGGCCTTCGCAACCCTATTTATTTCGAGACGGCGGCATACGGACACATGGGTCGGCAGTACGAAGTGAAGGAAAAAACGTTTGAAAGTCGTTATCATGAAACGAAAGTCATGCAGGTAGAGTTGTTTACTTGGGAGAAGCTGGACGACGTGGAGCGCATCAAACAAGCCTTTGGTATTAAATAGTAAATGTTGCAGACCGACTCTCTTTCACAGTCAATCGTTGCCGATACTGCGCATACTGGGTCCTCTATGGCGCGACAGGCCAAGCAGCCTACGCCGGCACAGGTGCTGAAGTGGTTGCCCAAAGATGCCACTCCGGCACAACAAGACTCGGCCATTCAGGCCCATATCAAGCCCAGCAAAATCAGTTGGAGCCAGATGCCGGACACCCTTCACTTGCCGGGTCATCCGGTAGGGAAGAGCTTTCGCGATGTCAGTCTGCCGCAATATTACAAGGAGTCGTTCTTTTCGAAAGACTCGATGTTCCATCCTGAACTCGATGGAGGGCGCGTGGGCGTGGCCGGCGACCCTGTTCCGTACACGGTGTCGGGTGACGACTTGATTACAGGTGTACTGCTCGGGTGCTTCATCCTGGCCATGCTCGCCTTTTCAAAGTCTAAACGATTCTTGGAAAAGCAGGCCAAGAACTTCTTTTATCAGCCACGCGGGCGGACGACAGAAGTCACGGAAACGGGCGAAGAAATACGGTTCCAGTTCTTTTTTGTCTTTCAGTCGTGCCTGCTGTTGGCCCTCTTGTTCTTTTTCTATTCGCGCACCTATGTCACCGACATCTTTGTTCTGGAGTACTATCAGATGGTGGGTATTTATACCGCAGCCCTCGTTTTGTATTTCATAGCCAAGACCTTGGTCTATACATTCACCAACTGGGTGTTCTTTGATAGGAAAAAAAACGGACAATGGATGAGGGCTCGATTGTTCTTGGTGTCGATGGAAGGCGTGGCATTGTTTCCCATCGTCATGTTATTGTCCTATTTCGATGTTTCGATGAAAAGTGCTGTTATTTATGCGGTTGTCGTCATCATACTGATTAAATTGCTTACACTCTATAAGGCGTATGCCATCTTTTTCCGTCAAACAGGGTCTTTTCTGCAAATAATTTTGTACTTTTGTGCACTTGAAATCATTCCAATGCTCGCCTTGTGGGGCGTTTTTGGATTGGCAAACAATCATTTTAAAGTAAATTTTTAGGACACTGATGGTCAAAAAAATCTTAGTATCGCAGCCCCAACCAACAAGTGAGAAGTCGCCATATTATGATATTGAGAAGGAATATGGTGTGAAGTGTGTGTTCCGACCTTTCTTCAAAGTGGAGGGACTCTCTGCAAAAGAATTTCGCAAGCAACGCGTGAACATCCTCGAACATTCGGCTGTTGTGTTCACCTCTCGCCATGCGATAGACCATTTTTTCACGCTGGCCAAGGAGCTGCGCATCACCATTCCGGAAGACATGAAGTACTTCTGTGTGCTTGAAACCATTGCGCTGTACATCCAGAAGTACGTACAGTATCGCAAACGCAAGGTGTTTTTTGGCACGAGTGGCAAGATAGCCGACCTGGTTCCGTTGATGGTCAAACATAAAGCCGAGAAGTATCTCGTTCCCATGAGTAGTGTTCACAACGATGATCTCAAGAACTTGTTGGACGCAAAGAAACTCAAACATACCGAGTGTGTGATGTATCGAACGGTGAGCAACGACATGACAGAAGAGGAAGTGAAGACGTTTGATTACGATATGATTATCTTCTTCAGTCCTACGGGCGTGAAGGCATTGCAAGAAAATGTGCCTCATTTTGAACAAGGCGACATCAAGATTGGTGCCTTTGGGCCTGCCACATGCAAGGCAGTTGAGGCAGAAGGATTCCGATTGGACTTGCAAGCACCCGATGCAGACAATCCTTCGATGACGGGAGCCCTGAAGGCTTATCTGAAAAAACATAAAAAATAAAAAGTAAATTGCCGACCGTTAGGCCTTTTAAACTCAGTAAGTGGGAGCGGATATGCGGTAGAACACTGCTGGAAAAGCTCTTTACAGGTGGCAAAAGCAAATCCTTTTCGGTGTTTCCTTTAAGGGTTGTCTATTTGCTAACCGATCAACCTGATGGCGATTTGCCACATGAAGCGCCCGTCAAGATGATGGTGAGTGTGTCGAAAAGGCACTTCAAGCGAGCCGTTAAACGCAACCGCGTGAAGCGTCAAGTGCGTGAGGCATACCGGCAGAACAAAGAGATTGTGGTGTCATCCATGAAAGATTCCCCCAATCGTCGGCTGTTGCTGGGCTTTATATGGATGTCTGATGAGCTTCATGATACGGACACCGTGGCACGAAGCATGCAGATTTTGTTAAAACGAATAGCTGATAAACTGTGAATGTTCTCAAGTATATAAGTCACGGTATGATGCGGATTCTCCAAGGAATCTTGCTGGCTCCCATCTTGTTCTATCAGAAATTCATCACGCCTTACACGCCCCCATCTTGCCGATTTACACCGACATGCTCGGAATATGCGCGGCAGGCCATCATCAAGCATGGGCCGTTCAAGGGGTTGGCGTTGGCCGTCTGGCGCATTTTACGATGTAATCCGTGGGGTGGTAGTGGGTATGATCCGGTACCGTAAGTTTCTCTTTGAGTAGAGGCCCCAGCTTCATTATACAAACGAAAAATATAAATTTGATTCGATGACAAAGAACTTTGTTGAAGAACTGAAATGGCGTGGCATGTTAGCGCAGATGATGCCAGGTACAGAAGAATTGCTTGAGAAACAGATGGTGTCTGCTTATTTGGGCACAGATCCAACGGCAGACTCCTTACATATTGGTCACTTGTGTGGCATTATGATGCTTCGTCACTTGCAGCGTTGTGGCCATAAGCCTTATTTGTTGTTAGGAGGAGCAACGGGAATGATAGGCGACCCCTCGGGAAAAAGCTTAGAGCGTAATCTCTTAGATCCCGAAACGTTATACCATAATCAAGAAGCTATCAAAAAACAGGTGTCCAAGTTTTTGGATTTTGAAGGCAATGAGCCTAATAAAGCCGAATTGGTGAATAACTATGACTGGATGAAAGACTTCAAATTCTTGGATTTTGCACGTGAAGTGGGGAAACATATCACGGTGAATTACATGATGGCGAAGGACAGTGTAAAGAAGCGACTCAATGGTGAAGCCAACGATGGATTATCGTTTACCGAATTTACTTATCAGTTGTTGCAGGGTTATGACTTCCTCTATCTTTACCAAAAACATGGCATCAAACTACAACTTGGCGGCAACGACCAATGGGGAAACATGACGACGGGCACTGAGTTGATTCGTCGAACACTTGGCGCAGAGGAGAATGCTTACTGTCTGACGTGTCCCTTAATCACGAAGGCTGACGGGAAAAAGTTCGGCAAGACGGAAAACGGTAACATCTGGTTGGACAGAAACCGCACAACACCGTATGCGTTCTATCAATTCTGGTTGAACGTTAGTGATGATGATGCCGAGAAATACATCAAGATATTTACCTCCCTGGAGCGTGAAACCATCGAGGCTCTTGTGGCCGAACATCAGCAAGATCCCGGCCGCCGTATTCTTCAAAAGCGTTTGGCTGAGGAGGTGACGGTGATGGTTCATTCGCAAGAAGACTTGGACATGGCAATTGAAGCCAGCAACATCTTGTTTGGAAAAGCCACCAAGGAGAGCCTTCGAAAGCTCGATGAAGCTACCTTCCTCGATGTATTCAATGGAGTTCCGCAATACGAAATTGGCAAGGAACAGTTGGGTTCGACGGCCGTAGACTTGTTCAATCAGGAGGGAATGGATATGTTCCCAAGCAAGGGGGAGATGCGGAAACTGGTGAAAGGCGGCGGTGTTTCGCTCAACAAGGAGAAGCTTTCGTCCTTCGATCAGGTTATCACGGCAGACGACTTGATAGACGGTAAGTACCTTTTGGTGCAGCGTGGAAAGAAGAATTACTTCCTCATTACCGTGAAATAAACAGCAACTGGTTGCTCTCAGTTCTGTTTTTAGAGCCATCAACAGCCTATGTGTCACCGGGAATTGTGCCTTTTAGACATCGTTTCAGTGACAGGTAGGCTTTTTTGTTGGGTCGTAATAGGATCGTTGATGTTGAACCATACTGAAGATGTTCGATATACTTGAATAACTTATCTGTTTTTGATTGTTTGGCTAAAACCAAGTGCTGGGTTGGCATGGGTGTTCTTGTTACTTTATTTTCGATAGAAAGTAAAGCGCAGACCTACCATCTACAAAGCGATTCAAGTGCATTGGTTGACAGCGTAGTGCTACCTGATACCTTGTTAAATCAATCGCCCTACGTGTTCAAAGTTGACTCACTGATGGGGAAACAGTCAGCCAATCCCCCAAAATATCCATGGCGGGCAGCCGCAGAAGTGGTGGGAATCAACGCTACCTTCCTGGCCGTTGACTATTTTATATTAGATGCTAACTTCGCCAAGATAACCAGTAAAACGCTCAAACGCAACGTTCGGCTCAACAAATGGTTTTGGGATGGAGATGTGTTTCACACCAATTTATGGTACCATCCCTATCATGGTAACCTATTCTTCAATGCCGCTCGCAGTAATGGTATGAACTTCTGGGAGTCGATACCTTATACCCTGGCTGGTGACTTGATGTGGGAAATTGCCGGCGAAAACGAACTTCCATCCATCAATGACGCCATTTCTACCGGCATAGGTGGGTTAGCTATCGGCGAGAGTACCTATCGTTTGTCCAACCTCGTGTACCGTGATGACCGGCAAGGATGGCGGCGTGTTGCCCAAGAACTACTGGGAGCAGCCATCAATCCCATTCGCGCATTGAACCGCCTATTCACAGGTGAAGCTTGGAAGATACGTCCTCAAAAGGCCGCTTATCATGATGACGAGCGATTACCTGTACGCATGACGGTGGCTGTTGGCGACAGATATGTATCGGGCCACGATGCTTCCACAATGCGGTTCCATACGCCTTATTTGGACTTATCGGTCCGCTATGGCGATGCATTCAGTGATGAACACAAACCTTTCGATTATTTTACCCTCGATGCAGGTGTGGTCGTAGGACATCAACAACATGCGGTGAATCACGTCAACATCATCGGACAGTTGGCAGCAACCCCTGTGATGGAACGTCGGGGCATGCAGTCGCGCTTCGGTGTTTATCAACATTTCAACTACGAACATACCAATGGACGCAACGGAGGCTTGCCTCCTTACCAGCTTTCCGAAGCTGCCAGCGTTGGAGTAGGGTGGTTTTGTAGGGTGCCTTCCATCCTGCCAAACCTGCAATTTGAGCAATCTTTCTTCCTCAATGGTATGTTGTTGGGCGGACTTTGGAGCGATTATGCCGACAATCCCTTTCACAGAACCTACAACATGGGCAGCGGCTTCACCGTCCTGTCACGCACGCAATTCTCGGTAGGTCAACGCTTTTCTTTCTCTCTGGATGCCCGCTTTTTTAGAATGTACAGTTGGCGCGGCTACGAAGACGTGCTGGCAGGCACGCCATACGACACCTTCAGCGCACAAGGCGAGCGTAACCAATCATCCGTATGGCTGTTGCGTCCCATGCTCAAAATCCCAGTTTGGCGACAATGGGGGCTTCATTTGTCGGGCGCTTATTATCATCGTGACACCCATTACACCTATCGAAACGATGTTACCGCCCGTACATTCGAAGTGAGATTGGGCTTACTCTATCAGTTAAAGTAGTAAGAACTTCGCGCTTCCTCGCCCTGTTTACTTGTGTTTTGGTTTGGTTGTGTCACCCTAACTTCTTATCTTTGCAGATACTTACGTAAATCATCAACAATCAATACGCATACCATTATGAAAAAATTACTTTGTACACTGGCCTTTGCTGCTTTTGCAACAGTCAGTATGTTTGCAGGTTCAAAAGTCATTGCTCACCGTGGTTACTGGACCACACCAGGCTCGGCTCAAAACTCAAGGACATCGCTCCAGAAGGCACTCGACTTGAATGTCTATGGTTCTGAAATAGATGTATGGCTCACTACCGATGGAAAACTCATGGTGAATCATGACAATGATTTCAATGGTGTGGTACTTGAAAAAGCTTCTTACAAGGATTGTAAGAACCTAACTCTAAAGAATGGCGAGAAAATGCCACAGCTGAAGGACTTGTTGAAGATGATGAAAAAGACCAAAAGCAAGACCAAACTCATCATTGAAATCAAGACTCATTCAACGCTTGAAGCTAACCAACGCGCTGCCCAAGCAACGGTGAATGCCGTGAAAAAATATGGAATTCAAGACAAAGTAGAATACATTGCGTTCAGTCATGACGTATGTTTGGAATTGGTGCGTCTGGACAAGCAGGCGAAAGTGGCTTATCTTTCGGGCAACAAGACGCCGGCTCAGCTCCATCAGGATGGCATCACAGGCATTGATTACCATATCAGTGTTCTGCGCAAGCATCCCGAATGGATTAAAGAGGCGCACGACCTGGGCATGACGGTCAACGTGTGGACCGTTAGTGACAAGGCTGGTATTGAAGAAATGAACAAGGCCGGGGTGGATTACATCACCACCAACGAACCCGTATTGGCCATCGAGTTAACGCGATGATGAGGCTGATAGAAAGAAAAAATCCATCTCATCGTTAACAGAACATCCACTCATAGCATGCGAAAAATCATCTTATTGCTTGTCTTGGCCACCACTTTTGCCGTGGCTCAAGACAAGCAAAAGCTCAGTAAAACGGCACAGTCGCTCGAACGTCGGGGCTATGTCAACGTGCAACAACTTGACAAGACCATTCAGGTATCCTTGATGTACGCCCGCGCAGACAACTTCACTGGCGGCGTGTTGTACGACGATTTGCGCGAAGCCTACCTCCATCCGCGCGCAGCTCAGGCGCTGGTAAAGGCACAAAAGCGGCTCAGGGAGTTGCGTCCGGACCTTCGATTGAAGATTTATGACGCTGCCCGTCCCATGTCCATTCAGCAAAAAATGTGGGATAAGGTGAAGCATACCTCTAAATATTTCTATGTGTCCAATCCAGCACGCGGCGGTGGTTTGCACAACTATGGACTGGCTGTCGACCTCACGCTGTGCAACCTGAAGGGCGATACCCTTGACATGGGCACCAAAATAGACTATATGGGAGCTGCGGCTCACATTGACAACGAAGCCCAACTGGTAGCGCAGAAGCGCATCAGTGCGCAGGCTCGCAAGAACCGTCAGCTGCTTCGTGACGTGATGACCTACGCTGGTTTCAAACCCTTGCGTACCGAATGGTGGCATTTCAACTTCCGCTCACGGGCACAGGCAAAGCGTTATTATCAGGTAATCAAGTAGCCCAAGGGCTACTTTTTTTACTTTGTTTCCGATGAAGAGATGGGTATGATGAACGAAGCAACCGTAGCATTCATTCGCCAACACGCCGATGATGACGTGCGACAGCTGGCTCTCAAGGGTAATCAACATCCGGGTGTGGACATGCCTTTGGCCTTGCAACAGATTGCGGGGCGACAGACTGCCCGACAAAAACTGCCGTCTTGGGCGGCCATAGACACGCTGTTGTACCCGCCCCACCTGTCCATGGAGCAATGTTCTTCCGAGCAAACGGCGCGCTACAAGGCGCAGTTGGCCGTGCGGCTCTGTGCCGATTTCGGTCAAAAATCACGGTCGGACGACTCGAAGAAACTCCACCTGCCCCACGAAAAAGAGCCATCTTTAGTCGATTTAACGGGCGGTTTTGGGGTTGATTTCTCCTTCATGGCCTGTCAATTCAAACGTTGTATCTACGTAGAACGGCAACAAGCGTTGTGCGAGATGGCTCAACACAATTTCTCCTTGTTAGGTCTGCGGCAGGCAGAAGTGGTGTGTGCCGACGGCGTGGACTATCTTCGGCGGATGAATCACGCCACGGTGATTTACCTGGATCCTGCCCGTCGTGACCGACAGGGCGGCAAAACTGTGGCCATCAGCGACTGCACACCTGATTTGTTGAGCCTGAAAGAACAGCTCATGGACAAGAGTCTTTTCGTCATGGTGAAGCTCTCTCCGATGCTCGACTGGCACCAAGCCGTGGCTCAACTTGAGACTGACGGGGTGAAGGTGTGCGAGATACATGTCCTGTCGGTGAGAAACGAGTGCAAAGAACTGCTCTTCGTCTTGAGCAAGCAACTCCGTAAGCCGCTCACCCTCCATTGCGTAAACGACGACCAGGCCTTTGTCTGTTCGGCCGACGAGCCGTCTGTCGTCATGCCTCCTTACGTCAGTCCGGAAGAAATGCGGCCGGGGCTGTTTCTCTACGAGCCGCATGCGTCTATCATGAAGGCCGGTTGTTTTTCGGCCGTGAGTGCCCAATTGGGCGTTCGGAAGATAGCACCCAACTCGCATCTCTTTATTTCTGACCGTGACATCTCGGCGTTTCCAGGTCGGAAGTTCAGCATCCAAGCCCTCTCATCGATGAACAAAAAAGAACTGAAGTCAGTGCTTCGTGACGTGCGCCAAGCCAACATCACCACTCGCAACTTTCCCCTTTCCGTGGCCGAGTTGCGTAAACGGCTCAAGCTGAAGGATGGGGGAGCTGTTTATGTTTTCGCTACCACGCAGGCAGATGGGCGGCATGTTCTGTTGATTTGCGGCAAGTAATCGGTAATGTTGTCATCATCCGCTGAAGCGTAAGACGGATAACTATCTCCTGTTTGATATGTGCGCGCCGTTGGATGACGAGCGTGTTTGATGTCGCTATCACGGAAATGTATATTATTGATAAACAGGTTTTTATACCGTGTTCTTGCTGTTTGCTAAATTACTCGAAAACGCTTGTCCAGCAAACTCAATGACTTTGCCCAGCAAACTCAATGACTTTGGATGCCAAACTCAATGCAATTGCGGGCCAAACTCATTGCTATTGAAATGCTCTTCCGTAGGGGCGTGATTCTCTTTGTCATGCTCGCATCCTGCGATTGGTGAAAAATGTAGGCGTTTTATTTTGAAAATAGCCTAAATAACCGTAACTTTGTCAGCCTATATTGTATACAATCTTATTAAAATAGAATGCCATCTGTACAAATTAAGAAGGTCGAGTCGCTGCGCGATTTGAAGACGTTCGTCGACTTCCATTACGACCTTTATGAGGGAAACCCATACGATGTTCCGAATCTTTTCATGGATGATGTGAACACCTTGCGTAAAGATAAGAACGCTGCATTTGAGTTTTGTGAGGCAGAATATTATATTGCGTACAAACAAGGCAAAGTAGTAGGGCGAGTAGCAGCCATCATTAACCATCGAGCCAATGAAAAATGGAAAACCAAGCATGTGCGGTTCGGGTGGATTGACTTTATAGATGACCTGGAGGTGTCTCGCGCCTTGTTCGATGAAGTGGCTGCCTATGGTCGTTCAAAGGGTATGACCGAGATGGTGGGGCCATTGGGTTTCACCGACATGGATCCAGAAGGAATGCTTACTTGGGGCTTTGATAAGCTCAGCACGATGATCACTATTTACAACTATCCTTACTACCCACAGCATTTAGAGAAGTTGGGCGGATGGGAAGTTGACCAGAACTATGTGGAATATTTCTTGGACGTTCCTCAGGAAATTCCTGAGAAATATGCGAAGATAGCCGAGGTCGTAGAATCGCGTTACAACCTGCACGTCAAGAAACTGACCCGTAAGGAACTGCGAACGACCGACTATGGACAGCAGGTTTTTGCCATCATCAACGAAACTTATAAAGACCTTTACGGCTATTCTGAACTCAGTGCCAAGCAAATTGATCACTATGTGAACATGTATCTTCGGTTTGCCGATTTGAACATGATTACACTCATCGAGGATTGGAACAAGGACAAGAAGCTCATCGGCGTGGGCATTTCAATACCATCCTTGTCGTATGCCTTGCAAAAATGCCGTAGAGGCCGCTTGCTTCCATGGGGCTGGTGGCACCTGTTGCGGGCCATCAAGTTTCAAAAGACAGGAGGTGGCGGCGACTTGCTGCTGCTGGGTGTGTTGCCAGAGTATCGATCCAAGGGTGCCAACGCCTTGTTGTTCACCGACCTGATACCCGTGTTTAACAAGTATGGGTTTACTTGGGCCGAGAGTCAGGTTGAGCTGGAAACCAATGAAGGTGTGCAAAGTCAGTGGGGACCGCTGAAGCCCACCAATCATAAGCGTCGCAGCTGTTTCAAAAAGAAGATTTAATTCTTGCCCACGGTCACATCGGGTAAGTAGATTCTTTTTGGGGCTTCAGACGCTCTTTCGTGCGTGACGATGGCGTGTAGAGCGGGCTGGTATGGTAGAAACCATTCCATACGGCACTGCTGATAACGAACAACAACCAAAAAACCGATGACTGATAAAAACAAGCAAGAATTGCAATCAACGAATCATGACAATATGGCTTCTGCTCCGATTGGGGCAGAAGAAACCGTTTCTTATACAGATGACAACATCCGACATCTGTCGGATATGGAGCATGTGCGTACCCGTCCGGGCATGTACATCGGTCGATTGGGCGACGGCAACTTGCCCGAGGATGGCATCTATGTGCTGTTGAAGGAAGTGATTGACAATTCCATCGACGAGTTTAAGATGAAGTCGGGCGACCGAATCGAGATTGACGTGGAAGATAACCTGCGCGTGAGCGTGCGCGACTACGGTCGTGGTATTCCGCAAGGCAAACTGGTAGAGGCCGTGAGTATGCTGAATACGGGAGGAAAATACGACTCGAAAGCGTTTAAGAAGAGTGTGGGATTGAACGGTGTGGGTCTCAAAGCCGTGAATGCTTTGAGTGCACATTTCGAAGTGAAGTCGTTCCGGGAGGGGAAAGTTCGTTCCATCACGTTTGAAAAAGGTGAGCTCAAGAGCGATCAGACCGATAAAACGCAGGATGAAACGGGTACCTATGTTTATTTTGAACCCGACAACACGCTGTTCAAGAACTACTCGTTCCACGATGATATCGTGGAAACCATGCTGCGCAACTATACCTATCTGAATGCCGGACTCACCATCATGTACAATGGACGGCGTATCAAAAGTCGTAACGGGTTGGAGGATTTGCTTAACGACAACATGACAACGGACGGATTGTACCCTATTGTTCATGTCGTTGGCGATGACATCGAGATTGCTTTCACGCATACCAATCAGTACGGAGAAGAATACCATTCGTTTGTCAACGGGCAACATACCACGCAGGGAGGCACGCACCAGAGTGCTTTCAAGGAGCATATCGCCAAGACTATCAAAGAGTTTTACGACAAAAACTACGAGTACACCGACATTCGAAACGGTATTGTGGCGGCTGTAGCCATCAACGTAGAAGAACCTGTTTTCGAGAGTCAGACCAAGATTAAATTAGGGTCTACGCTCATGGCGCCAGGAGGTGAGACCATCAACAAGTACGTGGGCGATTTCATCAAGCGTGAGGTGGACAACTACCTGCACATCCACAAGGAAGATTGCGCGGACGTGCTGGAGACTAAAATCAAGGCCAGCGAGCACGAACGCAAAGCTATGGCGGGGGTAACGAAGCTCGCCAGAGAGCGTGCCAAAAAGGCCAACCTGCACAATAAGAAGTTGCGTGACTGCCGAATTCATTTCAGTGACGAGAAAAATAACCGCAAGGAGGAGAGTTGTATCTTTATTACCGAGGGCGATTCGGCCAGCGGCAGCATTACCAAAAGCAGGGATGTGAACACACAAGCGGTGTTCTCGTTGCGGGGAAAACCACTCAATTCGTATGGCTTGACCAAGAAGGTGGTGTACGAAAACGAAGAGTTCAACCTTTTGCAGGCGGCTCTCGACATAGAAGATGGCTTGGACACGCTGCGCTACAACAAGGTGATTGTTGCCACGGATGCCGATGTCGATGGCATGCACATCCGTCTGTTGATTATCACTTTCTTTCTTCAGTTCTTCCCAGATCTTATCAAGAAGGGGCATGTGTATGTGTTACAGACGCCTCTTTTCCGTGTGCGTAACCGCAGAACGAAGATTAAAAATAAGCAAGTGATAGCAGATGCGGACGCTATTCGTGACAAAAAAGAGCGAAAGAGCGATTTCATCACCCGCTACTGTTATAGTGATGAAGAGCGACAAGAAGCAATTAGGGACCTTGGACCCGAACCTGAAATCACCCGATTCAAAGGATTGGGAGAGATATCTCCTGACGAATTCGTCCATTTCATCGGCCCTGACATGCGACTGGAGCAGGTGACACTGCACAAAAACGACCAAGTACAAAAGCTTTTGGAGTATTACATGGGCAAGAATACCATGGAACGACAAAACTTTATCATCGATAATCTGGTGGTCGAGGAAGACCTTCCGGAAGACGAACCCAAACCCATTGACTGAAGATGATGGCCATTTAGATGAGCAATCTTTGTCATTTAGACGGCTAATCGATGTCATTGGAGCGAACAATTCTTTTATATAAAATCAAACAAATGAGACGACTCGTTGCTTCATATTGGGTACTATTGATATTTTATTCAGTATCCGCTCAAATCAATATCAATTTCGGAAAAGAATCACCGCTTCGCAAGTTGCAAATTGCGGAGATGGCTATCAACAATCTTTATGTTGATACGGTGAACGAAGACAAACTGGTTGAAGATGCCATTCGCGGCATGTTGGAGAAGTTGGACCCGCACTCTTCTTATACAACGGCGAAAGAAACCAAGGCAATGACTGAATCTTTGCAGGGATCTTTTGAAGGTATTGGCATTCAGTTCAACATGATGCAAGACACACTCATGGTCATTCAGACCATTACCAATGGTCCGTCGGAGAAGGTGGGCATCATGGCTGGCGACCGAATCGTGAGCGTTAACGATAGTAGCATTGCGGGTGTCAAGATGGCACGCGAAGAAATTATGCGGCGGTTGCGTGGAAAGAAAGGAACAAAAGTAAAGTTGGGCATCCTCCGTAAGGGCATTGGTGAGCGGCTTTACTTTACCGTAGTGCGCGATAAGATACCCATGAAAACCGTTGATGCCAGTTACATGCTCCGTCCTCAATTAGGTTATGTGCGCATAGGGAGCTTTGGTGCGACCACTTATGATGAGTTTATGGCCTGTATCACCGCACTGAAAAAGCAGGGAATGCGTGACCTTGTCTTGGATTTGCAGGACAATGGAGGCGGGTATCTGCAAGCTGCGGTGAAGATTGCCAATGAGTTTTTGCAACGCAACGACTTGATTGTTTATACCAAAGGACGACGCGCAGAGCGTATAGAATATACGGCACACGGTAACGGTAGTTTGCTTTCGGGCAAGGTGATGGTGCTGGTGAATGAGTTTTCAGCATCTGCTGCCGAGATTGTTACAGGCGCTATCCAGGACCAAGACAGAGGACAAGTGGTTGGACGACGTTCGTTTGGGAAGGGTTTGGTGCAGCGTCCAATCGAATTTCCCGATGGAAGTATGATGCGACTCACCATCGCTCACTACTATACTCCATCGGGACGTTGTATCCAGAAACCTTATATTAAAGGTGATAACGAAAGCTATGCCCGTGAATTGGACACTCGTTTCAAGCATGGAGAACTGTATAATGCCGACAGTATTCATTTCGCTGACTCGCTGAAGTATAAGACCTTGCGCCTCAAACGAACGGTATACGGAGGCGGAGGTATCATGCCTGATTACTTTGTTCCACTCGACACGACCAAATTCACACCATATCATCGGCAGTTGGCAGCGAAGGGAATCATCATTACGGAGAATCTCAAGTATGTTGACCAACACCGCAAACAGCTGCAAAAACAATATCCTACCTTCGCAAAGTTTGTGCGTGAGTTTGACGTTCCGCAGCAGTTGGTGGATGCAGTGATTCGCTCTGGTGAGAAAGAAAAGGTCAAACCGACGGATCAGAAGGAATTACAAACGACCTTACCTGCTGTGAAAAACCAACTCAAGGCATTGGTTGCACGCGATTTGTGGGACATGAATGAGTATTTCCAGATTATCAATGAGACCAACGACATTGTCCTCAAGGCCGTTGAACTGATGAATTAAGGCGAAGACGGGACAAGCCGTAAGAAACCTTGTGATATCTCCTCAATGGCGCATGTCTTATTCCTTGTTGCCACTAATAGCAGCAAAGTGAGTGCTTGCTCATGACACTAATAGACTTTGGTGTCATCGCCAGCGTTGAATATCCATGGACTTTACGGGGGAAAGACGCAGGTTTGGGAACGATACTTAGCACCGTTGTTTGCTGGTCATGATACTCAGAACCATCTCATCAGTCGTGCCCATGGCATCTTTGCCAATGCTGGTGAGGTTGCGTATCGAGCGATCCACGTCCTCGTCGATGATACCTTCTGCCGACGTTACATGCTTGTTTTCCATCGATAGCAAGGCCGAAAGTACCGCAGTGCTTACACCTGAGCTGATTTTCAGTGAGCAACTGGGCTTGGCTCCGTCGCAAATCATGCCGGTAAGGTTGGCAATCATGTTCTTGATAGCATGACAGATGTGCGCATAGTCGCCGCCCATAAGGTAGGTGATGCCGCAGCTTGAGCCGATGCTGGCCACCACACAGCCGCACAGAGCCGACAGTTTGCCCAGGCTCTGCTTGATGTAAATGGCCGAAAGATGACTAAGTGTCAGGGCGCGGATAAGTTCTTCTTCCGTATTCTCGTTTTCCATGGCATACACCACCACAGGGTTTGTGGCGCAGATACCCTGGTTTCCCGACCCACTATTGCTCATCACCGGTATCATGGCCCCGCCCATTCGGGCGTCGCAGGCCAATGCTGTCTTGGCGATGATGTGCGAGTAGATGCTGTTACCGAATATCCCTCGGCTCAATGGGCGGTCCATTGTCTTGCCCAAGCAGTGGCCGTAGTTGCCCTTCAGCGACTGCTCGGCAGCATTCATGTTATACTCTTTGGTCTTCAGCATGAACCTGATGTCGTCGACGGGGGTGGTGGTGGCGAAGTCGTAGACCATCCGGAACGAAAGCTGTATGCCGTTCTCTTCCGGTTCATCTTGCTTCCTCAGGCCTTTGTCAAGCAGGATTTCCCCGTTTTTGCATAGGTGGACAAAGTTGGTATGCGCGCCTGCAATGATGGCTTTTGCCGTTTGATTGTTTGCTTGGCATGTCACCTCGATGTACAATTTCTCGGTAATTCCCTGTTTGAGTTGGATGTCTATGCGTTTTTCCTCTATATACTTCTTCGCTTCTTCCAACGTCTCGGGTGTGAGATCCTTGATCACCTCCAGCTGATATTCAGCCTTGCCGACGATGCTACCCAAGGCTATGGCGATGGGTAGTCCTATCATTCCGGTGCCTGGAATGCCCACACCCATCGCGTTTTTCAAGATGTTAGCACTCAGTAGGGCGGTTATTTTCTCGGGCCGACAGCCCAACATCTCCGTCGCTTTTGCCGTACATAGTGCCACGGCCATGGGCTCCGTGCATCCAACGGCAGGCACTACTTCCTGGTGGATGAGCTGTATGATTTGTTTTCGGATATGTTCTTCAAGCATGGTTTTGTAGATTCAAATGGTTTTTATATCGTGGTTTGTTTGTATGTAAGATTGCTTTACCCGTGCAAAGCAGGCTGCCTTGCCACGCAGCACAGACCGTATTGCGTGGCAAGGGCGTGCAAGGTTAGTCGCGATTGCGATAAGCCTCCAGACCTTTCTTTAAGAAGTCGAGGTACGCCGACACATCTTCTTTATAGCTGTATGAGCCAGTCAGCGGTTTTCCTGCATTGTCCAGTGGCACATAGAAGGGCTGCGTGTTGGCGCCAAACTTACTACTTTGCAGGTAACTCCACTTGTCGCCAACGGTGCGAAGCGTGCGCTTTTTGCCGTTGTCCATTACTTCCACCGGTTCTTTCAACGGTGTTTTGTCGTCCACGAACAAGGAGATGAGCACATAATCTTTTGTCAATACCTCCGCAACTGATGGGTCTGTCCACACGGCCGCTTCCATCTTTCGGCAGTTGACACACCCAAAGCCGGTGAAATCGATGAAAGCAGGCTTGCCTTGAGCTTTGGCTGCAGCCATTCCTTCTTCATAATTGGTATAGGCGGCGTGAACCTCTTTGTTGTTCAGGTTGAAGTCTTGTGTGCTGATTGGGGGTGCGAAAGCGCTCACGGCCTTGACGGGTGCGCCCCAAAGACCAGGCACCATGTACACCGTGAAGGCCAGGGAAACCATGCCCAGCATGATGCATACCACCGGCATGGGCTTGCTCTCGCCACCCACCATGTCGCTTTGGAACTTGAGGTGCCCGATGAGATAAAGTCCCAACATGCCGAAGATGACAATCCACAGCGACAAGAACACCTCACGATCGAGGATACCCCAGCCGTATGCAAGGTCGGCTACGGAGAGGAATTTCAATGCGAAAGCCAGTTCGATAAAGCCCAATACCACCTTGATAGTGTTCATCCAAGAACCCGATTTGGGCGCTTGCTTCAGCCAAGAAGGGAACAGGGCGAAGAGTGTAAACGGCAGTGCCAGTGCCAAGGCGAAGCCAAACATCCCGATGGCAGGGCCCACCCAGTTGCCCGACGTGGCGGCTTGTACCAGCAAGAAGCCCACGATGGGTGCGGTACAAGAGAAAGATACCAGCACCAACGTGAAGGCCATCAGGAAGATAGAGAGCAATCCGGTGGTGGAAGAGGCCTTGCTGTCCATCTTGTTTCCCCATGACTCGGGAAGCCGCAGCTCGAACCATCCGAAGAAAGAGAGCGCAAACACCACCAGCAGCAGGAAGAAGAAGATGTTGAAAACCGCACTGGTTGCCAGTTCGTTGAGCTTGTGTGGATCGGTAAATGCCGTCACAAGCAGTCCCAGTGATAGGAATATCACGATGATGGCCAAGCCGTAGGTAATGGCATCGCGCATGCCCTTGGCCTTGTCCTTGGTGCGTTTGAGGAAGAAACTCACCGTCATGGGGATGATGGGCCATACGCAAGGGGTGAACAGCGCCAGCAATCCGCCGACAAACCCCATTAAAAAGAGGTACCACAGCGATGACTGTCGCTCGCTGCGGCCATCCTGTTGTTGCAATTCTTTGATGACAGGTTGCCACAAATCGGTGCTGACAGCCACCTTGTTAGTATCCACCGATGCGGGAAGAAGCGTGTCGGCAGCCATGCTCTGCACGGAATCTGGAACGAGGGATGAAGGCGAATCTCCATCTTTCGCCTCTTTTTCAGTCGGTTCCTGTGGCGTTGTCGCAGCCACGATGGCAGGCGATTTTCCTGCTTTTTTAATGGCTACTTCTTGCGGTGGCATGCACGTTTGGTCGTCACAGGCACCATATTCCAAATAAGCATCAATGGTATAATTGGGTTTGGTGAACCTAACTTTCTGGACAAACTGCGCCTTATGCTCAAAAAAGCGCAACTTCATGCCAAATAGGTTGTCCATCTTTGAGATTTCGTTGCCACGCGCCAGAAGACCGCCCACCTTCTCTACGCCGTCCATTTTGTTGACATGGAAAGAGGCCTCGATAGGCCCATTGCTGCCAAGATTTACGGAATAGACGTGCCATCCCTGTTCTATTTGCAGGTTGAAGACAATCTCGCCTTCAGCAGTTTTGCCCGTCTTGAGTTGTGCGGATGATTGTATGGGGTCTACAATCTGTGCTTGGGTGAATAAAGTTGTCAACGACAACAATGCCAGCACTAAATACTTTTTCATGTTAAGTGATGTTTATGGTTGTAATAACAATATTATATTTAGAGAAAGTCGCATGCGACTTCCCTTGTCCGTTCATGGTTTCTGCCACCTTTGTACTACCGAAGAAGCCTGAATCTTTCACTGCTTTCCCAACTCACAAAGCGGTATTGTTTGCAAAAATATATATTTCTGTTGATACCGACAAACGCAGAAGTGAAAAATACTTGTTTGATAAAGCGTATTTTTATGTCATTCCCTGCACCCGCTGTCTTCATGGCTGTAAGAATCAAACCAGTAGCACAAAGAAAGCCAGGCGTGATGAATTATTTTGACAACGAATGCGCTCATGCTTCGCTTGTCAATCACCAACCCCGCTTCTTGTCTCAAATTCGCCCAAAATAAGCAGTTTTTCTATTCCTTTGTCATACAGAAAGTTACGCCTATCCACCACTGCCGTTGCTTCAATTTTCAAGCCATTTATGGGTAAAAGCATTGCTTTTGGTCACCAATAGCTATGCTTTTGCCATGCAATGGCAGTCCTATTGACCGCCAAAAGGATGCTTTTCATCACATCATCTCGTTGTTATTGGGTCGGAATTTGCTTTTTTCTGCTCAATCAACGCCTTGTATGCATCCCGTTTGCCTATTGATATTTTCTAAATGGTAAGTTTCTTAAGGCCGTTTTTTGGGCGTTTTCTTTCAAAATTATCGTACATATTTGATGTGATAAGACATGGTAAGTTTCCTCTTTCCTTAGGTATTGTTGACCGCAGATAGGTTGTATGAGTGCACTGCTTCTTCCCCTATGGTTCAGAGCAAGGTTACGGTCATCTGCAGATTCAAAATCGAAGTGCAATAAAAGAGTACCCCTCGCCGAGAGATGCAG
>CAMQBP010000010.1 GCA_946999025.1 uncultured Prevotella sp.
CGGTTTTGTTCATAGTTTTATTATTTTATGGGTTCAAGAAGTGGTGAAAAATGAGTGCTAGCCAAATGCAATCAAGCTGGCTTGGAATTGCTGAGGCGATGCCTGTCTTATGCAAAGGTAGTGCGAGCCGAACGTAATCAAGCTTGCTTGGAATTGCTAAGGCGATGCCTGTCTTATGCAAAGGTAGTGGAATTAGTGTGATATGCAAAAACATTTCACGGCATTTTTACCGTCGACAGCTGTTGGCGCACATGCCGTTCATTGGTCAGGATTCTCGACAAAACCCTGATATTCGGGAGCCAGAGCACTCATGATGGCTTGATAGCTCTCGTCGATAGTTTGACTGATATGCCCGGTGTCACGTGCCTTTGGTGCGATAGGCTCGTGAATGGTCAGTCGCAAAGGGTGCCAAGATACCCATTTCATGTCGCGCATGCGAGGCATAACATTGAAAGATCCGTTGATGGTCAATGGCACAACGGGCAGTTGAAGGTCGCTGGCCAGCAGGAAAGCGCCCCGCTTGAAAGTAGACATGTGGCCCGTGAACGTGCGCGATCCCTCTGGAAAAACCACGAGCGACATGCCGTCTTGCAGCGTCTCGCGAGCCTTATCGTAAGTTTCTTTGACCTTACTGGGACTGCGTTTGTCAACAAAAATATGGTGTGCCGCCGCACAAGCGCGTCCGATAAACGGCATCTTGCGCAGTTGGTGCTTCATCATCCACTTGAAATTGCGCCCTAAGAATCCATAAATCAGGAAGATGTCGAAAGCACCTTGATGATTGCTAACGAAGACATACGATCGTTTCGGTTCCAGATGCTCGCGTCCTTCCACTTTTACGGGCAACAGCAGCACACGAACGACCAGTTGCCCCCACCATCTTCCGGGATAATAACCCCAGAAATGACCGTTACCAAGCGTACACCCAATGGTGACGACCAATGCCGTGAGCAGGGTGAAAACAGCAATGATGGGTGCTGCAATGAACAATTGATAGATGCGGTACAGATATTTCATACGTCCTGTTTTTTCTGATTATTTCTGCCGATGCAGGGTGATAACGACTATTTCTGCTGGCACACCAAAGCGAAAAGGAACGAGCCCACCCAGTCCGGCTGTCACATAAAGGAAGCGGTCACCTTCCTGATAAAGCCCCCAATCTTCGGGATACTTGAACTTAGAGAGGCGGATGCCCAACACACTTATCTGTCCACCATGGGTGTGTCCGCTAAGCGTGAGTTGTGCTTTCGACTCTGGTAGGATGTGCCTTCGCCATGCCGATGGATCGTGCTGGAGCATCACAACGAAAGCATCATCGCCCACACCTCGCAAGGTTTGGTGGATGTCGCCACGCATCGGATGCGGTGGAAGCCCATCGTTCTCCTCGCCAGCGATGACGATGGAATCGCGCCCTCTGTAGATGGAACGGTTCTCGTTCAGTAAGACTGTCCATCCACATTGTCGCTGACGCGAAATAGTTTCACGCTCATTGGCCACCTTGACAGCGGCATCGGCATGGATGTATCCGCTGTAATCATGGTTTCCCAGAACGGAATAAACGCCATCTTTCGCCTTGATGGATCTGAAAAGCCCTACAAACGGATAGAGTTCTGAGGGTTGCAGGTTTTGCAAGTCGCCCGTAAAAACCACCATGTCGGCTTGCTGTGCCCGAATACTGTCAACGGCTCGTTGCAAGATGGGGCGGCGTGATTTGAGATAACTCCCCACATGCGCATCAGACCAATGCACGATGCGATAGCCATCAAACGATGCAGGTAGGTCCTTGAAGGTTACCTCTACATGTTTCACTTTCAGCTCTCTGAAGCCGAACGTAGACCCATAAACAAAAATATAGATGAGAATCAGACTCAGAACGAGTCCCACCAAGTTGCCCCAGTTGCGACGTTTTTTGCGCAATCGGCAAAAGAATAGGCCAATAACCGAACAGATGGAAAACATCGCTTTGGGCACGATGAGCAGGCAAAGCAGCAACAAATAGTTGTCAATCCAAGCCGGATTGTCGGGGATGAAGTTAGGTTCGATGGCCATCTTGATGGTGTAAGTCAACATCAAGAGAGCGGGAAGCCACCATAAAAGACGCTTCCACCAGGTGTATTTTTTCTTCTTCCGCAGGTAATGCAGGTCAAGATACACGTCCGGAAGGATGATGAGAAAGAGAAGGAAGATAAATATTCTTGCAATCATAGGGTCGATGTAGCAACGGATAAGCTATTGTATGAGTGGACTGCGGACGAAAGTTATCGTCGGAAACACAGGGCTTCACCACGATAATCCTCGTCAAACACGCCGTCATCGTAGACCAGATGACCGTTGCAGAAGGTCTGCATCACCTTCCATTGATAGGTGTGTCCCGTCATTGGACTCCACTTACACTTGCTCTGAATCACGGATTCGGTCACCGTCCAAGGCGTGTTTGGTTTGACAATGGTGATGTCGGCTTTGTAATTTTCGCGCAAGAAACCCCGTTCGTTCACGTCGAACAACAGGGCAGGATGATGACACATCAACGTGACCAATCGCTCAATAGTGAGCACACCTGCATCTACCAACTCCAACATCGTGGGCAAAGAGAATTGTACCATGGGCATGCCAGAAGCGGCAGTGCATGCTCCGCCTTGCTTATCGGGCAGCAAATGAGGTGCGTGATCGGTCGCTACGGTATAGATTTCTCCTGTGGTAAGCGCTCTTCTTAGCGCCTCACGGTCGGCTTTTGTCTTGATGGCAGGGTTGCATTTGATGAGACTTTTCAGGGTTTTATAATCATCATCATAGAACATCAAATGCGGTATCACGGCTTCGGCGGTGATGTTGTCATCGCTACCAAAGAACGTTAGCTCCTTCGCAGTGGTGAGATGAGCTACATGCAAGCGTGTTCCATACTTCTTTGCCAATGCCACTGCCAAGGCAGTCGACTTGTAACATGCTGCCTCACTGCGGATGATGGGATGCAAAGAGATGTCCACCTGCTCTCCCAACCGCTGTTTGTAGGCCTGCATGTTGGCGTTGATGAGGGTTGAATCTTCGCAATGTGCAATGATGGGGAATGGACAAGTACGGAAGATTTGCTCCAAGGTTTCCCGCCTGTCTACCAACATATTGCCCGTACTGGCACCCATGAACAGCTTGATGGCTGGTACTTGATGGGGGTTGAGTGTTGGAATGAGGTCGGCATTCTGATTGGTCGCACCGAAGATGAAGGTATAATTGACGTGGCTATGTCGCCTACCCAACTCGTGTTTAGCCAGCAAAGTTTCCACTGATGTGGTTTGCGGAACCGTGTTGGGCATGTCGAAAAAAGACGTAACACCACCGTAAGCCGCAGCTCGACTCTCACTGTCAATATCGGCTTTTGCCGTTAATCCCGGCTCACGAAAGTGCACATGTTCGTCGATAATGCCTGGTAATACGAAACACCCTGTGGCATCTACGCACTTATCGTAGTGGCCACAGGGAGCTTTCTTACCTTCAATAATTTCAGTGATACGGTCATCTTGAATCAGCACAGAGCCTTCGAAAGCCCTACCTTCATTCACGATTGTTCCACCGTATATTGCTATTGTCATGGTTATGGTTTATTTCTACTCAGTCTTTTCCGAAGGTTTTGCCAAATCAGCTGGTGATGCCGGAGGTGGAAGTTGCTGTCCATTTGGTACCGATTGACTGGCTGCAGCAGGCACATCCTTCAAGCCATTCATGATTTGTTCGTTCTCTTGCGCCTTTTGGTAGTAATCTTTAACGTACGGATCGTTCTTGAATTGGTTGGTAGCCTTGCTCATGATGTCCTCAATCCATGGGGTCAGCTCGGGATATTGATTGCCCATGGTCATCATGAAGAATACTCCTGGTCCCAACACATTGTCGAAATTATCTGTCACAAAGGTGGTAACCAGGCGGTCTTCCCGCTGACTCAAACTTTCTGCTTCAGCATTGAGCTGCGCATTAACCACATCCATGTTGCTTCCATTCATGATGGCTTGGTCATGTCGATGCACCAGTTCGGCTTGCTGACTCTTCAACTGATTGTACTCATTGAAGAACTTAAACAGCTTGTCATTCAAGGGTGTGCCGCTCACAGTCTGCTGGGTGTTGTTGATTTTGATATTGATGTCGCCCTCTTCCAACACGAAAGTTAGCACGCTCCTGTCATCCATGAAGATGTTGGCCATGCGAGCCGAATCCAATGTTCCTGCGAACTGAAACTGCCCGTGTACCACTTCACTGGAGTCGATGTTCTTAAAATCGTTATCTTGCAGCACCTTGAGGTACAACATTCTACCATCCAAGTCGGTTACGTTGGATGACCCTTGCACATGATAGCTGTTCGCACACGACGTGAACACTACAAGAGAAATAAGCAGGTATAATATCTTATTCATATACGTATTCTTGTTCTGTTTCTTTCAAGGAACTTTGACAGGCCACTCTGGAAAACCTCATTCACTCACAATCCTGGTCGCCCGTCTTCTGCAAAGATGGTGCAAGCCGAAGGCAATCAAGCTTGTTTGAACTTGCTGAGGCGCCACCCATCTTCTGCAAAGATAATATGTATTGTCTGTGAACAAAATTATTTAATGCTATTTAATTTGTTTATGGGTACCTTTTAGCATTTTTTTTGAATACAGAGTCTCATCTATTCCTCTTTTGACAACTCGTGCTCAATGCGGTGCATGGTGTACATTTCCAGAATGGCCGCAATGAGCAGCAGGACCACCCACTTGTTATAAATGGTGTTATAGTACGTCAGGTAGTTGTCAAAAGCTGATTGCAGAAAGCGATAGACCATGTCCACCATCAGGAAACCTGACAGGATGAAGAAGATGTCGGCCAAACTCATGATGCGTTTCAGCCGCTTCACGATGAAGTTATTGCCTTGGTATTCCTGCATCATCTGCATGACACCGAACATCAAAGCGCCCGCAAGATAAATCCAACAAGCGATTTTCTGCTGCCACATCAGGGCGAAACATCCGGCACCAACCACCATCATGGCCCCACCGGTGAGGAATATTAGGGTCTGCAGTTTATTGAGTTGTTTCATTTGTCGATTGAGGTTGTTCTGTTTTAGGGTCATCACTCAACACGAAAATGTCTTCATCATCGGCCTTCATGAAATAGTTCTCTCGCGCTATCTTCTTGATGGCACTGGGATCACGCTTTAGTTCTCTCAGCTTCTTCGTGTTGATTTCATTCAGTGATTTGTACTTGTTGATATCTTCTTTCAAATCACTGATTTGCCATTCCAGCTGTACACGTTTCATGAAACTGTTCTCATCAAGGACCCCAACTACGAGGAATCCGCCAACAATCACGATAAGGTATTTATAGTGATTGACGAAGCTCAGTATGACATTGACACGTTTCAAGAGTGGTAGGATTTAGTGATTGCAAAAATAAACATTATAATTGAAAACGAAAAATGCACCTGTCATAATTTCATCTTATTAACAAATAATCAAACAGGGCGGTCCAAGGATGTCTAATCTTTTTGCTATCTTTGCAAAACAAATTCATCCACAATGAAAGATTACATTGTTTCAGCGCGCAAATACCGGCCGATGACCTTTGACGCTGTCGTTGGCCAATCTGCGCTTATCACAACCCTTAAAAACGCCGTGAAGAGCGGAAAGCTGGCTCACGCCTACCTATTCTGCGGCCCGCGCGGTGTCGGCAAGACCACCTGCGCGCGCATCTTTGCCAAAGCCATCAACTGCCTGACCCCCACAGCAGATGGTGAAGCATGCAACGAGTGCGAGAGCTGTCAGGCCTTCAACGAGCAAAGATCGTACAACATCTTCGAACTTGATGCCGCCAGCAACAACTCGGTGGAGAACATCAAGTCGCTGATGGACCAAACACGCATACCGCCACAGGTAGGCAAGTACAAAGTGTTCATCATTGACGAGGTGCACATGCTCTCCACATCGGCCTTCAACGCCTTTCTCAAAACGCTGGAAGAGCCGCCCGCACACGTCATCTTCATCCTGGCAACGACCGAGAAACATAAGATTCTACCCACCATCATCTCGCGTTGTCAGATATATGATTTCGAGCGGATGGCCACTACAGACATCATCAACCACTTGAAAAACGTAGCTCAGCAAGAAGGTATTACCTACGAAGACGCTGCCCTGAACATCATTGCAGAGAAGGCTGACGGCGGCATGCGCGATGCCTTGTCGGTCTTCGATCAGGCTGCCAGCTTCTGTCAGGGCAACATCACGTACGACAAGGTGCTGGAAGACCTCAACGTGCTGGATGCAGACAATTATTTCAAGATAGTAGATTTGAGCCTCGAAAACAAAGTGGGCGAAGTGATGGTGCTGCTCAACTCCATTCTTGCGAAAGGCTTCGATGGTGGACTTCTCACCAACGGATTGGCCTCGCACATACGCAACGTGCTCATGACGAAGGATGCACAGACGCTAAGTTTGCTGGATGCAAGCGAGCAACAACGCCAGAAATACCAGCAACAGGCGCAAAAATGCCCGACAAAATTCTTATACCAAGCGTTGAAAATACTGAACCGTTGCGACGTGAACTACCGCCAGAGCAGCAACAAACGCCTATTGGTAGAACTTACGCTTATCGAAGTGGCGCAAGTGACACAGGCGGATGACGCTTCCGACGGTGCGGGGCGCAGCCCCAAACGCTTAAAATCCTTGTTCAAAAAGTTGGCTCCCGCGATGGGCGGTGAGACCAATCAACGTGTGGCGAGCTCAGAGACCGGCAAGGCGTCTCCAGCAAATGCCCGCCACACCCCCATCACATCAACACAACAACCATCAACCCCAACACCGGCTGCGACAAGCAAATCAGCCGGACAAAGGCCGCGGCTGACACTCTCGGACATTGGAATGACCTTCAACGACCTGCGCAACGGCGGCAAGAAGCCATCCTACCGCACCGAACCCGAACAGCAAGTAACCACACAAAACACGGCCTTCAGCGAGCAAGAACTGATGATACAGTGGAAGGTGATGTGCAACCGAATGCCCCAAGAAAAGATAGGTTTGGCGCAACGCATGAAGAACTTGACGCCCCGCATCACTACCTTCCCCAACACAGAGGTGGTGATCGACAACGACATTCTGCTCAAACAGGTGCAAGAAAACAAGGAAAACATCCTGGCAGAGATGCGCAAACTGCTGAAGAACGCGCAGCTCAACATCAACCTGCGCCTTGCTGAAGCCCAGGAGGTGACCAAGATTTACTCAAAACGCGAAATCTTTGAAATGCTCAAAAAGGAGAATCCACAGTTCTCCAAACTATGCCAGAGCTTAAAATTGCAGTTGGGATAGGTCTGTTTTCATTTGATTCTTCAAAGTTTTCATGTACCCTGGAATGGGGCATTGGACGATGTCCACCAAGTAAATTTATTTAACACGAGTTTTCTGTAAAATAGGATTTTCCAGCACAGAAAATAGCCCTTTTCATCCTCCAAAATTGCGCTTTCACACCTATTATCGTGCTTTTACCCTTCAAAAGCATTGCTTTTACCATCCTATTTACATGGGTTTGGACCCCAATAGATACCATCTAATCGCCAAAAAACGGAGTTTTTCAGTGCTTCTAAATAGGCAAAAATAAGACAAACGCTTAATTATCAAACATTTACATTTTAAGCGTATTTCCAACAGAAGATTGTTTTGTGAGAAATACGCGAGTTATGAAGGGGGTAAAACCGCAAAGTTTTCTGTTTTTAACACTTGTGACATCCCATCACATGCATAGATAAAAAAAAGGCATCGCCACATGTGACGTTGCCTCTTTACCATATTATTAAATAAAATAAATTCTCCTTTCAAAAGTTGAAAGGCAAGATTTTTACTTGCTATTCAAGTTAATCTTGCTTCCCAAATGAATGGCCTGTGCTATAGATATAGCCACAACAGCCAAAGTCATAATTGTTACCATAATCTTTTTACCTTTCTTTTAAATTTGTTATCCTTTTGTCTTAATGACGATGCAAAGATACAATCATCGTGCTGTGTGCGCAAACATTTTCACTCATTAGTCGCATTTTATGCTGTTTTGTTGATACAAATCAAAGAAAACAGTCATTGAGGTACCTCAAAAAACCCATGTATTTATTTGGTAATCCACCAATATTACGCTACATTTGCATAGTATATTTCATATACCAGTATATCAAACAAACAATACAACAAACGGCTCTACATGAAACAAGCCACCCATCAAACCTTGAACGTAGCACTGTCTTTACTCCTTGGCAGTGCCATTCTATACTGGATGTACCGCGATTTTGATTTTCAACTCATCAAGAATGTGGTGCTACATGAGATGGATTGGACCTGGATGTGGCTGTCGTTTCCGTTCGGAATATTGGCCGAAGCCTTTCGAGGTTGGCGTTGGAAACAAACGTTGCAGCCCATGGGCGAGCGTTCTAGGGCATCGGTCAGGGTTCATTCTGTATTTCTATCGTATGCCGTCAGCTTGTTGATTCCGCGCATAGGCGAGTTCGCCCGTTGTGGCATTTTAAGCAGATTTGATGACGTATCGTTTCCCAAAGCATTGGGAACCGTGGTGACCGAGCGCATCATCGACTCTCTTTTGGTGTTGCTCATCACGGCCCTCACGCTGACAGCTCAAATCAAGATATTCGATACTTTTTTCGTTCACACGGGCACCAGCATTGACGCGATACTGCGACAATTCTCTACTGCCGGCTACATTGTCACGGCCATCTGCGCAATAGCAGTAATGGTGCTGGCATTTTTCCTACTAAAACGTTTGTCTATATATAATAAGGTGAAAATCACCTTGCATGACATCGGACAAGGAATCGCTTCACTTCGACAGGTAAAAAGCATACCTTTGTTTATTGCTTTCACCTTATTAATATGGTTATGCTACTTTCTGCACTATTATCTCACCTTCTTTTGCTTTGATGCCACCGCCCACTTAGGACTATCGTGCGCATTGGTAACGTTCATCGTAGGCTCCATTGCCGTTATCGTTCCAACGCCAAACGGAGCCGGTCCCTGGCATTTTGCCGTCAAGACGATGCTGATATTGTACGGAGTAGCTGAAACCGATGCCCTATACTTTGTGCTGATTGTACACTCAGTGCAAACTCTTTTAGTGGCCGTGCTGGGCATATACGCATGGATAGCCCTATCGTTCACAAAGAAAAAACTTACACGCGTGAAGGCAGGAAAAATCGTTCTGCCTGCGCAAGAATAATTGAAAAACCTATTTATTCACCACGAGTTGGAAGCAAAGTGTATTAAAACTCACCAGCAACAACTCTAAAAAAAACAAAATACTATGAGTGAAATTAAAGATCTGAAACCGACCTGTGTATGGCGAAACTTTGACGCACTGACGCAAGTGCCACGTCCTTCTGGACATCTTGACAAAGTACATCAATTCTTACTCGACTTTGCAAAGCGTGCAGGTGTCGAGGCTTATGTGGACAAAGCTAAGAATGTAGTGATGAAGAAGCCCGCCACAAAAGGCATGGAGAACAGAAAAACGGTGATTTTGCAAGCACACATGGACATGGTTCCACAAAAAGCACCGGAGAGTAAGCACAACTTTGAAACCGATCCGATAGAGACTTGGATTGACGGCGAATGGGTGAAAGCAAAGAATACTACTCTGGGAGCCGACAATGGAATGGGTGTAGCCGCCATCTTGGCTGTCATGGAAGACAAGAATTTGAAGCATGGTCCGATAGAAGGCCTCATCACCGCCGACGAAGAAACGGGTATGTTTGGCGCCAACGATTTGCCCGAAGGCGAATTGGATGGTGACATTCTCATGAACTTAGACTCCGAAACGTGGGGTAAATTCGTCATTGGTAGTGCTGGTGGTGTTGACATCACCGCCGAATTGGATTACAAAGAGGCAGCGACTGACGCTTCAGATAAGGCCGTGAAGGTAACACTTTCGGGTCTTCGTGGCGGACACTCGGGCTTGGAAATACATGAGGGTCGTGGCAATGCCAATAAACTGATGGTTAGATTGGTACACGAAGCAATATGCGAACTCGATGCTCGATTGGCCACATGGCATGGTGGCAACATGCGCAACGCCATTCCTTTCAAAGCCGAAGTGGTGCTCACGCTGCCGAAGGAAAACGTTCCTGCGCTGCAAGAGATGGTAGCCGACTGGAAAGAAGAGTTTATACAAGAATACAAGGACATTGAGAGTGGCATCGAATTGGTAGCCGAAGAGGTAGACACGCCGGCCACACAGGTTCCCGAAGCCATACAAGACAACCTCATTGATGCCATCTACGCTTGCCACAATGGCGTGATGCGCATGATTCCTTCCATCCCTACAGTGGTGGAAACCTCATCCAACTTGGCCATCATTGACATAGAAGCGGGAAAAGCTTCATTGAAGATTTTGGCTCGTTCATCTAACGAATCCATGAAAGCTTACATCGGTGAAACTCTGCAAAGCTGCTTCAACATGGCAGGAATGAAGGTAACGTTCAGCGGAAGTTATGGCGGATGGGATCCAAATCCTGACAGTGAGGTGCTCGATTTGCTGATGAAACTGTACAAAGAGCAAAACAATGAAGAAGGTATCGTGCAGGTAGACCACGCCGGTTTGGAGTGTTCCATCATCTTAGGTAAATACCCTCACCTGGACGTTGTATCGTTCGGACCCACCATTCGCAGTCCACACACCTCAACAGAGCGTTGCCTTATCAGCACGGTAGAGCCTTTCTGGAACCTGTTGAAGAAAGTGTTGGAAGAGGTTCCAACGAAGTAACAGAATCAAAACTGATTCATAATAACAATTAGATTCCTGGAAGAATCCACATTCTTCCATGACATCAAACCTCTTAGAGAGCCGATGTGCGAGCCAAAAGCCCTGCACATCGGCTTTTTATGTTTACTAACTTGAATGCCTATAAATCTTAAAAAAGCATCGAGGTCATGGACAAATTGATTTTTTTTGCTTAATTTTGCAACACCGTGTAAAGGTTGATAAGGAGAAAATTATGAAGAAAAAAATACAGTTTAGTCTCATTTATAGAGACATGTGGCAATCTTCCGGAAAGTTTCAGCCACGCAAAGATCAATTAGAACGCATAGCTCCAGTCATTATAGAAATGGGCTGTTTTGCTCGTGTAGAAACCAACGGAGGCGCTTTTGAACAAGTAAATTTGTTGGCAGGCGAGAACCCTAACGATGCTGTCCGCGCCTTCTGCGCACCCTTTAACAAGGTAGGCATCAAGACACACATGCTCGATCGCGGATTGAACGCATTGCGCATGTATCCCGTACCCGATGATGTGCGCGCCCTGATGTACAAGGTAAAGCATGCGCAAGGCGTGGACATCCCGCGCATTTTCGATGGTTTGAACGATGTTCGCAACATCATTCCAAGCATCAAGTGGGCAAAAGAGGCCGGCATGACGCCACAGGGAACCCTGTGTATCACCACCTCCCCCATCCATACACTGGAATATTACGCCAACATTGCCGACACTTTGATTGAGGCTGGCGCAGAAGAAATCTGCTTAAAAGACATGGCCGGCATCGGTCAGCCTACGTTCTTGGGACAGTTAACCAAGATAATCAAGGAGAAACATCCAGAGATTATCCTCGAATACCACGGTCACTCTGGTCCCGGACTGTCGATGGCATCGATGTTAGAGGTAGCCAAGAATGGCATTGACATTTTGGATGTGGCCATCGAACCCCTATCATGGGGCAAGGTACACCCTGACGTTATCTCGGTGCAGAGCATGCTGAAGACTGCTGGTTTCGATGTTCCCGACATCAATATGGATGCTTACATGAAGGCCCGTGCATTGACTCAAGAATTTATCGACGACTGGTTGGGCTATTTCATCAATCCACAAAACAAGTTCATGAGCTCACTCTTGCTGGGCTGTGGCTTGCCTGGTGGCATGATGGGCAGCATGATGGCCGACCTGGCCGGCATTCATGGCACCATTAACAACATCCGCAAGAAGAAAGGAGAGGAAGAACTTTCAACCGACGACATGCTCATCAAGCTGTTCAACGAGGTGGCATACGTATGGCCTCGTGTGGGTTATCCACCCTTGGTGACACCTTTCTCACAGTATACCAAGAACATAGCACTGATGAACTTGTTGACCATGGAACAAGGAAAGGGCAGATTCGTGATGATGGACGATTCGATGTGGGGCATGATTCTTGGCAAGAGCGGCAAGGTACCCGGCAAAGTTGACCAAGTATTAGTTGACCTCGCCAAGGAAAAGGGATACGAGTTTACGGACGCAGACCCTCATACTTTGTTGGAAAACAACTTGGATGACTTCAAGAAAGAAATGAAGGAAAACGGCTGGGACTTCGGCCAAGATGACGAAGAGCTGTTCGAATTGGCCATGCACCCCGAGCAATATCGCAACTATAAGAGCGGACAAGCGAAGAAAAACTTCTTGGCTGACCTGCAAAAGGCGAAGGATGCGAAACTCGGCAGCAAGGTATCGAAAGAAGAACTCACCGCATTCAAGCACGCAAAAGCTGACGCTATCGTGGCTCCGGTCAAGGGACAAGTGTTCTGGGAGTTCAATGGTGACGGCGAATGTGCTCCATCCGTTGAGCCATATATCGGCAAAGAGTACACCGAAGGCGACAAACTGTGTTACATTCAAGCACCGTGGGGCGAGTTTGTGGAGATACCTGCTGCCTTAGGAGGCAAGTTGGTTGAGATCAATGCCAAGCAGGGAAGCAAGCTGAACAAGGGCGACGTAATTGCTTACATCGAGCGCCCACAAGCTTGATGATTTTGTTTTAACGTCAAACAACATACAACTCATCTTCGGGTACTTTCATGCCTGAAGATGAGTTTTTTTATTGATTAAAACGCTTTTTCATGGACTATTTAGCCATCATCGATCAGTATTACCCGCAAGGAAGCAAGGTGCGGGACATCCTCTTGACGCACAGCGAAAGCGTAACCCGCAAGGCATTGCAAATTGTCGACAAGCATCCGGAGCTGAAACTCGACCGCAACTTCATCCAGGAGGCGGCCATGTTGCACGACATCGGCATCGTAAAATGCGACGCACCTGGCATCGAATGCTTTGGCACCGAACCGTATATCAAGCATGGCATCATCGGGGCAGACATGCTGCGCGCGGCTGGTTACCCCAAACACGCACGGGTTTGCGAACGCCATACGGGTGCTGGAATCGCCTTGCAGGACATCATAGATCAGCATCTGCCCCTGCCCCATCAAGACTTTTTGCCCGAGACCATGGAGGAACAGGTGATTTGTTATGCCGACAAGTTCTACTCTAAAACGCACCTCGACCGTGTGAGAACGCCCGAACAGGCTCTGAAGAGCATCGGAAGATTCGGCAAGGAGGGAGCACAGAGATTTGCCAGATGGATGCAACTGTTCGAATGATCGCCACCCACCCCATACACCATCGGGCATCACATTTGCTGTCATTTTCTTTTACAACAACCTCTTAAATGCGGCCATATTTTCAAACAAGCATGCTGGTGGCTGCAAATACGCGAGCTATGCGTTTGTTTTGTATCTAATTGATGACCAAACATTTACGTTAAGACGATCAGTTTTCTCATGTCCACCGCATGCTATTTTATGCCAATAGCATTGCTTTTGATTGGCAATAGATATGCTATTGATTGGTTAACCGTATGCTTTTGATGCCCAATTACAAAGAGAAAGTGGTGCCAAGTGACGTAAATAGCGCCATAATCAACCTGTTTTTAGCAGAAAAAGTCTGCCTCGCAGCTCCCACAACACGTTTTTTCGGCCTAAAAACATGACTGCTTTTTCTATTTCACAACTTTGCAATCATCGTTTTTTTATCATTTTTTTGGACAGAAGCTAACATGAGGTTGCGGACAAGAAGAAAAGCAATCAAAGCGCATGTTTAGCACGATGTGTTAAGTTAAAAATAAAAAATTGTATATCAATTCGTTGTTATTTGTGTAATTTTGCACATTAAATGAGAACTCCGTCGGTTATAGTTCTGCTGCTGTTCATCTTTGCCTTCGTCATGGCAGACATGAACAGGTTTGATTCATACGCCAGGCAACAAACGCAACAACGTGACACGCTGGGTATGGACGACACCTTGTTACCAATCAAGCGCGATTCCACCCCCGACAAACTCCCTGACACCGTTGCCACCGACGCCACCACATTAGACTCGCTCCAGCTGGCCATACGCAAGCATAATCAACTGATTGACGACTCTATTAGGCTCGACTCGCTCAACAGAAAGAGGGCCAATGGCATCGATGCACCGGTAGAATATACCGCAGAAGATTCGCTGATTTATGATGCGAAGAGCAAAACCACGCACCTCTACGGCTCGTCTACTGTGAAATACGAGAACATGGACCTCAAGAGTGAGAAGATATACATGAGCATGGACAGCAACTTGGTGCACGCAACTGGTGCCATCAAGGACACCACAACTAAAGCGTTGGAAGGCACTCCCGTGTTCAAACTGGGGCAAGATTCGTACGAAAGCGACACCATGGCTTTCAACTTCAAGACCAAAAAGGGTCTTATCAACAACGTTTACACCCAACAAGAAGAGGGATTCTTGCGTAGTGAGAGGTCAAAGCGCGATTCTTCGGGCGTGGTGTACATGGAACACGGTCGATATACTACCTGCGATAAAAAGCATCCCGACTTCTATATCGCGCTGTCAAGGGGCAAAGTGCGGCCGGGCAAGGACGTGGTTTTCGGTCCTGCCCACCTGGTAGTGGCCGATGTTCCGCTGCCTATTGCCGTTCCATACGGTTTCTTCCCCTTCACCAAAAGCTATTCTTCAGGCTTCATCATGCCGTCTTACGGCGATGAGATGGATCGTGGTTTCTATCTTAGGGACGGCGGATATTATTTTGCTATCAGTGATAAAATCGACTTGAAGGTGCTTGGCGAGATCTATACCAAGGGTTCTTGGGGCGTTTCGCTGGCCAGTAATTACAATAAAAGGTATCGCTTTAGCGGCAGTATATTTCTCAGTTACCAGGATTCAAAGACGGGTGACAAGGGCTTACCTGACTTTTCCCGACAGCAAAGTTACAAGATACAATGGAGCCACCGACAAGACTCAAAAGCCAATCCCTTTAGCTCGTTGTCGGCCAGTGTCAACTTCGCCTCCTCCAGTTACGAGCGCAACAACCTCACGAGCTTGTATAATCCGCAGGCACTGACGCAAAGTACCCGTACATCTTCTGTGAGTTGGAGCACTACCTTCTCAAGCATTGGCTTGTCACTGAGCAGCTCGATGAACCTATCTCAGAACATGCGCGACTCGTCTATCGCCCTGACAATGCCCGACCTGAATATCAGCATCAGCCGCTTCTACCCATTCAAACGCAAACACGTGGTGGGCAATGAACGCTGGTACGAGAAGATTGCCGTAAGCTACACGGGCCGTTTCTCCAATTCTATCCAAACGAAAGAGGATAAATTGTTCAAGTCGAACCTCATCAAAGACTGGAGAAACGGTTTCCAGCACGACATTCCCATCAACGCCAACTTCACACTTTTCGACTATCTCAACGTCAATCCGTCGTTCAATTTCACCGATCGCATGTACACAAACAAGATACATCGGTCGTGGGACGCAGCCTCTCAAAAGGTTGTGAACGACACAACGTACGGCTTTCACAACGTCTACAACTGGTCGCTCAACTTGGGTATGTCTACCAAGCTCTATGGTATGTTCATCCCAAATCGCAAGATTTTCGGCAATAAGGTGCAGGCCATCCGCCACGTCTTGACCCCTTCCGTCTCGTTTAGCTATGCTCCTGACTTCGGTGCGCGCCGCTATGGCTATTACGATTACTATCAAAAGACCGATGCCGACGGCAATGTATCGCTCGTAGGATATTCACCTTACGAGAACGGCATGTACTCCGTACCTGGCAGAGGACGCAGTGGAAACATATCATTCGACCTGGGTAACAATATCGAAATGAAGGTCAAGAGCGACAAAGACTCAACGGGAATGAAGAAAGTGAGTATCATTGACGAGCTTGGGTTATCCATGTCGTACAACATGGCGGCCAAGGAAAAGCCGTTGAGCGACCTGAACATGCGTATCAGATTGAAGTGGTGGAAGAACTACACCTTCAATCTCAACGCGCGCTTTGCATCGTATGCCTACGAATTGGATGAGAATGGTAGACCCTACGAGGGCAATCATACGGAATGGGGAATGGGCCGTTTCGGTCGTTTCCAAGGCATGTCGCAGAACATCTCCTACACGCTGACGCCCGAAAAGCTGAAAAAACTCTTCACCGGCAGCCATGATGAAGAGGATGAAGAAGAACAAAACAAGAACGATATTGAAGGTCGTGACACAGACATTGAGAGCAACATTGATGACAATATGATTGAGGGGCAGCATGGAGCGAAGAAGAAACAAAAGGCTGGCAAGGCCGAAACCGATGACGATGGCTACATGGCGTTCAAGTTACCTTGGTCAATTACCTTCGGTTATGGTATCACTATGAGTGAGAATAGAGATATCAAAAAGTTCAATTATAAAACCATGCGCTATCCATACAAGTTCACGCAGACCCTCAATGTCAGCGGCAATATTCGCATTAGCGATGGGTGGAACATCAGCTTCTCATCGGGTTACGACTTTGAGAACCATGCCATGTCCATGACAACGGCATCACTTCAGCGCGATCTCCACTGCTTCAACATGAGCTGCTCCGTGGTATTAGCCCCTTATACCAGCTACAATTTCACGTTTAGGGCAAACGCTGCCACCTTAGCCGACGCACTGAAATACGACAAACGCAGCGGATACAGCAATGCAGTGCAGTGGTATTGAGTGATAGTTGACGAGTTCACAAGTTGACGAGTTTACGAGTTGATAGTTTATAAACTTACACATAGAAACCTCAAAGTTCAAATCTCAAAGTTCAATGTTCAAAGTTTTAAGATTCAGAAGCTCCCACATTGCAACACCAATCTTCACAATTTGAAAGTTCAAAGTTCAAATCTCAAAGTTCAATGTTCAATGTACTTCTTTCTTCCTCGTCACCAACAATCCAGCAAAGGTCAATGTCCCGTTGAGCAAGAGCAATTCGTAACCAAAATGATAGTGCCACAACTGTTGCGCAACGGCATCCAACACATAGCACAACACGGGTGCGGCAATGGCTAAATAGGGTACCCATCGGTCGTTTACACGGTACTTCGTGAGCAGTCCAAAGGCAAACAATCCCAACAAAGGTCCATAGGTATACGATACCAATATATAGATAGCATCAATCAGGTTGGTCGAGTTGAACGTCCTGAACATCAGGATGAACAAGACAAACACCACACCCATGGCGGCATGAACACGATGTCTGAGCCGCTCATCGGCAGGTTTTTGGCAGATGTCCACACAGTAAGTGGTGGTCAAAGCCGTCAAGGCAGAATCGGCACTGCTGAACGATGCCGCCACAATGCCAATGGTAAAGAACACCACCACCATGGCACCTAACTCGCCCGTCGCTGCAAACATGGGCAACAACTCATCGCCTGTGGACGGCAGAGGCACACCCTGTTTCCCGGCTAACATAGACAACAACACGCCCAACGCTAAAAACAACAAGTTGACAGGCACAAAGGCAAGTCCGTAGGTACACATGTCTTTCTGTGCCTCTCGCAAGGACTTGCACGTTAAATTCTTCTGCATCATGTCCTGATCAAGCCCCGTCATCACGATAACGATAAAGATACCACTCACAAATTGCTTCCAAAAATTCTGTTTAGACAGCCAATCATCAAACACGAAGATGCGACTTCTGTCATCCTGTGCGATGGCTTTCACGGCCTCAACGACATTCATATCAAGCATGGACATCACCTGTACGATGATGAAGATGAGCGCCGCGAACATGCAAAAGGTTTGAAACGTATCGGTCCATACCAAGGTCTTAATGCCTCCACGCCGCGTATATAGCCAGATAAGCGATACCAGCACCAACGCTGTAACCATGAAAGGCACCCCGATGGCATCGAGTACAAACCGCTGCAAGAGCATGCACACCACATAAAACTTAACCGCCGAACCCGACATTTTGGACAACAAAAAGAACCAAGCACCGGTTTTATACGAACGAGTTCCCAAGCGTTGTTGCAAATAAGTGTAGATGGTGGTGAGATTCAAACGATAGTAAATGGGCAACAACACAAAGGCCACCGCCACATAGCCCAGCACAAAGCCCAGACAAGTTTGCAGGTAAGTCATGCCAATGGTGTTGACCATACCCGGCACGGACACGAATGTGACACCCGAAACCGATGCGCCTATCATGCCAAAGGCCACCAAATACCAGGGCGACTGTCGGTTTCCGCGATAAAAAGTATCGTTTGTGGCATGCCTTGTCGTCATCCTACTCAGTAACAACAAGGCCGCAAAATAGCCTAATAACGTAAGAACAATCGTCATGTTTTTCATGCAAAGTTAACAAATCTCGCATGTATTGACCCACAAATGCAATCTTTTTCTTACCTTTGTTGGTGATAAAACCAGGCTTATCGGCCTATTTCGGGCCATCTGAATCATAAACCCAACAAAAAAAAGACAACAATGCTGAACAAACAAAAGAAATTCATACTTCAGGAAAACGATATCCCTACACAGTGGTACAACATACAAGCCGACATGGTGAACAAGCCTTTGCCGCCGCTAAACCCAAAGACCAAACAACCTGTTACGGCAGAAGACCTGTCGCACATCTTCAGCTTAGAATGCTCTAAGCAAGAACTTGACACCGAACACCGATGGATTGACATTCCCGAAGCGGTGCTGGACAAGTACAAATACTACCGCTCCACCCCACTGGTTCGTGCCTATGCGCTGGAGAAAGCCTTGGACACACCGGCACATATCTATTTCAAAAACGAGAGTGTGAACCCGCTTGGCTCACACAAACTCAACTCGGCTCTTGCCCAATGCTACTACTGTAAGCAAGAAGGTACCACGAACGTCACCACCGAGACGGGTGCCGGACAATGGGGAGCAGCCTTGAGTTATGCGGCAAAGACTTTCGGATTAGAAGCTGCCGTGTACCAAGTGAAGATTTCGATGCAGCAAAAACCCTACCGCAGTAGTATCATGCGCACCTTCGGAGCCACCGTGGAAGGATCGCCATCGATGTCAACACGCGCCGGAAAGGACATCATCACGCGCGATCCACACCATCAGGGAAGCCTCGGAACAGCTATCTCTGAGGCTATCGAACTGGCCACCACCACGCCTAACTGCAAGTACACGCTCGGCTCGGTGCTTAACCATGTGGCGCTACATCAAACAGTTATTGGCTTGGAAGCAGAGAAACAAATGGAGATGGCCGGCGAGTATCCCGACGTCGTGATTGCTTGTTTCGGCGGTGGAAGCAACTTTGGCGGCATGGCATTCCCCTTCATGCGCCATACTATCTTGGAAGGAAAACAGACAGAATACATTGCTGCCGAGCCCAGCAGCTGTCCAAAACTAACCCGAGGCAAGTTTGAATACGACTTTGGTGACGAGGCTGGCTACACACCCTTGTTGCCCATGTACACGCTGGGACACGACTTCAAACCCGCCAACATACATGCCGGCGGTTTACGTTATCATGGTGCGGGCATGATTATCTCACAATTGGCGAAAGACAAGCTGATGCATGGCGTGGACATTCCGCAGCTGGAGGCATTCGATGCAGGTATTCTTTTCTCTCGAACCGAAGGCATTATCCCTGCTCCAGAGAGCTGTCATGCCATCGCTGCCACCATTCGTGAGGCGCAAAAGTGCAAAGAGAGTGGTGAAGAGAAAGTGGTTCTCTTTAATCTCTCGGGCCATGGACTCATCGATATGACGGCATACGACAGTTATTTGAGTGGCGACTTGCGCAATTACAACATCACCGATGAAGAAATTGCGAACAGCCTCAAAGATGTTCCCGAGGTGTAATTTTCTTGACAACACACCGCTTCATAATTGGCGTATTTGCAAACCAACCTACCTATTGGTGCAAATACGCCAAATATGAGCAACTTTCGTATATAACTACCGCACAGTGAGTTATATCTTTTGCAGCCACTTTTAACATTCAAATTCCGAACAAATTCAAGCCAAGAGCATTGCTTTTAGTGCACAATTCACATGCTTTTGAAGCACAAACTCATGTAGATTGACCGCCAAAGTGATGCAGATTGACCGCCAAGGTCATTGCTTTGAGGAGAAAAGTGGATATTGATGGCAGCTCAATCGTATGTTTGCTTCCTTCCTGCCTATCGATTTTTTCTATTTCATCACTTTTCAAGTGCCATTTTAAGGGCTTAAAATGATGAAAATATCCAACATTTTTTGGTGCATAATGATATGATTCTTCACCTGGCACACTGCTCCTTTGACTTGTTGAGTCCTTAAAATCGTTGTTGAAAACCATGAAGGCGAAGTGTGTGCAGCGACACAAAATAGCAGTCAGCTTGTCACGCAATTATAAAAAATATGAAAAGGTAGGCACATTCAGATTTATTTCGTACTTTTGCATAA
>CAMQBP010000011.1 GCA_946999025.1 uncultured Prevotella sp.
AAACCAGCTGAGCTAAACGCCCATTCTTTATCCAGAATGTGGGTGCAAAGGTAGTTTGTTTTTGTGAAAACGCCAAACTTTTTTCCATATTTTTCATCCAAACTAACACGGTTCAATCGTTAAAGGGGCCTGTTGCGGAACGACAGATGATACGGAGGAGGTAAACATGAACATCCCTCTGTGAATCGTTTCCTGCATCTGATTCATGGTAAAAACCATCGCTCCACAGAACTTTCTCCAAATGGTTTCGCATCCAAAGAATGTCTGTTCTTTTTACCAAATAATGCCCCTAAAATGGCACTTGAAAACTTTCAAAATAGAAAAAATCAATAGGTCGGCAGGATGCAAATAAGAGTTGTTTTGAGAAGAATTATCGACTTTTAACTGAAAAACAATGAGATGGACACATTAAATATATCACCTTGGCCCACAAACTACAAGGTATTATAGCTCAAAAGCATACAGATAACACCCTGAAAGCTATGCTTTTGATGCGAAGAAATGAAGAAATAGAGAGTTAAAAGCCACAAAATCAGCGTAATATCTTCAATCACAATGAATTACAAAACTCGCTCATATTTAGCGTATTTGCAAGCAGAAGTAAGGTTGATGGATTATAAGCCAAGGATAAGAACGATGATTGTCATAAAAATTCATCCTCATCACAGTGGCGAAGATGGTGCGAATGTTGCACACACTACGCTTCTTCAGCGATGCTATCAACATCGCCAGTTCACGATTGTGCATTCGGGGTACGGCTCTACCCCATCGGGTTTCAGCCACTATTCACGATAGGAAAGTAGCTGAATGCTATTCATGACTCTACGAATTGCTTGAGTTCTTCCAACGAATGGGCCACCTTGATTTGTTGATGATAATCGCCCCTGATCACGCCTTTGGCCGTTAGGTCGTCCAAAAGTGCCACCAGCGCATCCCAAAAGCCATTGATATTGTAAAGAATTACTTGCTGCTGATGGTAGCCAATACTGTGTGCGGCTACCATCGAGAATATCTCATCCAAGGTACCAACACCGCCTGGAAGAGCGATGGAAATATCGCTTTGCGCCAACATTAGCTCTTTGCGGTCGCTCAGGTTGTTGCAAGGAATCTCCACATCAACATAGTCAGACACTCTTCCACGTTCCTCTATGATAGACGGCACCACGCCAATGGTTTGTCCACCAGCCTCATGTACTGCCTTTGCGACACACTCCATGAGGCCCAAGTTGCAACCGCCGAACACGAGTGAATGACCCTGTTCGGCCATCCACTTACCCAGTTGTTCGGTCAATGTGAAATATTCGGGGGCGATATGATCATTTGCTGAGCAGAAAACAGCAATTTTCATGATTGGTCAAATTGAATGATGATTGGCGAATGGCTCACCTTACATATTTTCTCTTGCAAGCTGAGTACGATAGAAAAACAAATTAAAGCTTTTGAAACTCGCCGTAGATGCGGTCTGCGATTGACTTGAATTCTTCTTCAGAAAGTTTCAAATGCTCTTTTCTAAAGTTCACATCGGCCTCGCTGTTCATCGGAATGAGGTGAATATGTGCATGCGGCACCTCAAGTCCCAGCACCACTTGCGCCACCTTTTTACATGGGAAAGTGCGCTTCAAGGCCACAGCTACCTTTTTAGCGAACACCTGATATTCGGCAAGTTCATCATCTGCCATATCGAAAATGTAATCCACCTCGCGACGTGGAATGACCAACGTGTGTCCTTTTTGCAACGGACTGATGTCTAAAAAAGCATAAAATTTCTCGCTCTCTGCACACTTGTAGCTGGGAATTTCGCCAGCTGCGATTTTAGAAAAGATGTCCATGGTCTTAACGTTTTTTATTCAACTGTTATCTTGTCAATGCGTAGTTTGATGGTACCGGCTGGTATCTTGATATCCACCTCATCACCCACTTTCTTGTTCAGCAGTCCTTGTGCAATAGGCGTTTTGATGGATATCTTCCCCGCTTTGAGGTCAGCCTCGCTCTCACTGACGATGGTATATACCATTTTTGACTTCGTCTTCATGTTCGTCATCTCGACTTTGGACAAGATCTGCACTGTATCGGCACTGAGACGAGACACGTCAACAATCTTCGCCTCAGCGATGGTCAGTTTCATTTTATTGATTTTATCTTCGAGATGCGCCTGCACTTCTTTGGCAGCGTCATATTCAGAGTTCTCACTCAAATCACCCTTATCACGCGCTTCTGCGATGGCAGCTGATGCCTTCGGGCGCTCAATAGATTCGAGCCGGGTAAGCTCGGCTACAAGATTGTCGTAGCCTTCTTGTGACATATAAGCCATAACGTTATAAGTATTTATTGTTAATAATTGCTGTTGGTGAAGACGATAAAAGAAAGAATTCCGACATCTACCAAAGTGTCGGAATTCCTTTTCCTAAGTCCTCTTTTGTTGTTTTCTCTTCGCAAAGTTAGACATTCTTTTCCAATAAACAAGTTTTTTCACATTATTTATTAAATGATTGGAACTGCATTTAGCGCCGGACAATTCGCTTGACAAATTGATTTACATCAAAAAACGAGCATTAAAACCAAATTGTTTGCGCAAACAGTTGCTATTATGCTTAGACGGCCGTATCTTTGCATCGTGTTTTTCATAGTATTAGATTTAAGGTTAACAAAGATTGGGACTCGGCGGAGCCCCTTTTTTTATGTCCATACGTCAAGTGTATCGCATGCTGACAGACGAAAAGAGGCAACCATTACTGGTTGCCTCAGTGTATAAGTTTGGCAGATTCTGCCGTGTATCTTACAAATCAAACTTGTAACCTAATGTCACTTGGAACACGCTGTTCTTTGCATCGAGGTTGTCGAAAACCTTGGTTACGCCCCAATTGTAGCGTCCGTCGATAACGACATTGGCAAACTCATAAGAGAGCCCAACTGGGATAGCGAGGTCGAAGCCCTTAGCCTTGGTGCCGCCTTTGTCCACTGCAAATGCTGGCTGAACACCCAATTTGACTGCCAATCCAGGCACAACGTATACGTTTGCCATGACAGGCACGTTGATGTAGGCCAGATTGGTCTTTGCATCCTTGAACTCGATTTTCGTCTTTCCAATCTTGAAGTCACCGCCAGTATCAAACTTCACGCCTTCTTGTGCGTACATCACACCTCCAGAAAGGCTGAAAATGTCAGATACCTGGTACTCCAGTTCTGCACCAGCAGTGAAACCAACCTTCATCTTTGTCTTTTCAAACTCGGTCATTGTTGCACCCACAACACCTACCTGCGGCTTCAAAGAAACTGTTCCTACTGCGCGTTGCGCAAATGTTGCTACGGAAGAAAGCAGTACAACTGCTGTTAAAATCATCTTTTTCATAAACTTTCTTGTTTTTGTAAATAAATCCTGATTTGTTAATCTTTTATTGAACTCACAAGCAAATGTAAGTTGTTTTCGGGTAACAACCATACATTTGTCTTGTTTTTTTATTTAATTATGACTATATTCTGGTTTGTTAACACAATCGTACGGGAATGTTATCAATTAATAATTTGAATAGCGGATTAGCCGACAGCACCGCCTCATTGCCCAACACAATCAGCTGTTTTCGAGCTCTTGTCAGGGCTACATTCAACTTGCGGTCTATCCAAGCCTGCCCTTCCAGGAAGCTATTGGCTGTGAGAAAATCCAACTGGTAGCGGTTCTGCACGGTGAAAGAGTAGATGATGACATCGCGTTGACTGCCCTGATAACGCTCCACGGTGTCGACATCCACTTGCATGAGTTGTGAGATGCCTGTCTTTTCTATCTCTTTTCTGACCATTGCAATCTGGTTGCGATAAGGCACTATCACACCCACAGTCTTCTGTACGTCAAACTTTTCGTTCGCCAACCGATGGATGCGGCGCAACAAGTCGGCCACCTTTCGGGCCTCGTCTGGATTCACTTTGTCAGAGAGTCGCACGTTTTGCGTGAAGTGAGAGGGATAGTAAAGCAGCCGATGGCTCACCAACAAAGCGTCCGTCTCATCCTGCGGCACCGCCGTATAACCGATATCTTCGCCAACCTGGTGTGGCAATGGAACGGGTTGCAGCTGCTCCTTGGCATAGAACATCTTGTTGGGAAAGGCGGCAATGGCTGGATGCATGCGGCCTTGCTTGCGCAGCGTGTCCACGAAGTCGGTACGTCCTTGCCGCTCTTCCCATCGGATGAGTCGTTCGAAGAGTGAGTTTCGGCAGTCGGTCAGGCAGATGTTTTGCAAGTCGGCATCGGTCACTTGTGATTCAGACGCATCTTGCTGAACCACGGCGGGCAGCTGTTTGTAGTCGCCAATGAGGATGAATTTGTCGATATTGGGTTGATGATCAAGGGCCAAACCAGAGCCTCCCTCCGTAGAAACGTGGCTCGACAGAATACCTACAAGGTTAGGTTCCAATATCTGACTGGCCTCATCAATGAGTGCCAGACTGAAATGTTTGATGGCAAAGATGAAGGGCTTACTCATCATCATCGACGTAGTGCTCACGATGAGGCGCATGCCTGTGAACCGCTGTCGCAGGTCGTTCAGCTTGGGATGGTCATCAATAGCCTGCCCCAAGAGATGACTCTTGAATCGTGGATCACAGCTATACTCGTTGCCCAAACGAATAAAATCGAGGCCTTCGTCGCACAACATGCCACAAATCTCATCCACAGCCCGGTTGGTATAGGCCATGAGAAGAATGTTCGCATCAGGGTTTTCCAACTCTTCCAGCACCATATAGCGCAGAGCCATCGATGTTTTACCCGTGCCAGGGGGGCCAACCAGCAGGAAATAATCTTGTGCCTGTTTGGCTTTCAGTACCACGTTATCATAGTCAGGATGATAACTTCGGGACAGTTTCAGGGCGTGATTGGCTCTTGGTTCACGCTGGCCCAACAACAAGTCGCGCCGCTCTTTCGAGGCAGTCATCAACGTATGCAGAGCATGTATGGCTGCCGAACCACCCGCATCTGACGCACTATGCTCCACTGCGTACACCAAAGGCGTGTGATGGGCATGCCGCTCTCCTTCTTCTACCGTATATAACAAGTCATCATTCTGTTGTGCATCCGTCAGATGAACGGCTATCTCATCGGTCTTGACGTACATGATGAAGCCCTTGAACAGGATGCTCCGACGCACGTCAGGTTCACTATCGGGATGATAGCCGTACAGATATATCATGTCGCCTCGCCTGAAATTGGGCAGGAAGTCTTCGCCCTGGTCAGGAACGGCGAGCGTGATTTCATCAAATCCCCGACTCCGAGTGCGTTTTTTCTGCATGATGGTGAGGCCAGTATAGATGTTTCCCATCTCCTTTTTCTCGCTCAACGGCATGTTCCACAGGTCAGCACTACTGCGCCCACTGCCATCAACAGCACCGGTTTTCGAGATGAGTTGTTCTTTCAGCACGAAGGTCATCATGCGACAGAAATATGCTTTCTCCAGCTTACTCATTTGCTCCAGTGGCACCGTGATGGCCTCTATCTGCGGCAGTAAGAAACGATTGTAGAAATAAGTGTTGGTATTCTCCGTGTTCAGCGTTTGCGGATTGAGCTGCGGCAGCATGCCTTCAAATCCCTCGAGGGCACTCGTATAATCGGAAGCCACGATGAGATTGCGCAGCTTGAGGGCTTCATGGATGAGCATGTCCAACCTACTGACATCCATCAAGCTTGTTGGCAACGCGTATTTCGAGTACAACAGAAAGATGCGGGTGGCCTTTTCGGACAGGCGGAAGTTGTATCTCAGCACGCCATAGTACAGTAGCGCCTGCACATAGTGCGCCTCAACGTGCTGGTTGCCATGCTGGTTGTGGCTACCATATTCCAGATTCATGTTCTTTCCCGACTTCTGTTCGACCAGCAATCTGAAGTCGGTGGTCATCATGTCCACACGCCCTTGTATGCCCAACTGCTCACATACGAAGGAAGGTTCCAGCAAGGCTCGCTCCCGGTTGTAGGTCTTGAACAGTTCTGTAACGATTTGTTGCAGGTTCTGCACCTGCTTCATGGCCTTCACTTTAAACGCCACAGGATCCAGGTCGGTGCATGTACAGTATTCCAAAGCCTTCTCTCTGTAGTTGTCTTTCAGTGTTTCTGCCATGTCAAACGCACGCTCTCCATGCGCATGGATGATGTCATCGAGCGCGCTACCGGCAAAATTTCCCAAAATGGTATGCCGCGTATTGGGCTTATCCTTCATACGGTTGATGGTGAAGAGGGCTGGATGATGACCATACTCCGTAAAACATGTTGCCAGTGAACTGATGTCCACCAGGTAGTCGGGGATGACAATGATGCGACGTGGCGTAACCAAATGACCCTTCACCTGACAGTCCAAGAGATTCAACGGCATGCCTTTGCGCAAGATGTCATGAAGATACGACAGGTCGGCAAACTGCTCCTCACTGGTATATTCTACTTGCAAAAGACGCTCATCGGTTTCCCCATCGGGCATCACCCAGATGAAATGTTCGTCCCATTGCCTCACGATGCAACGGATATAGCGTTCGTCCAACCGCAATGTTTGTCGCGTTTGTTGAACACGAACGGGTATTTTGCCGACTAAAAAAGAGGGAACAGCCTCTCTGAACACCGCCGAAATAAAGACGCAAAGCGCACGAACATCGTAGGTGAGGTCTTCTGGTAAGATGGGCGATGACGAGTTGGAGTGGCGTCGCATCTGATGAACGGCGCGAGTATCAGCCACCGATAAGCCACGCTGGGTACACAGATGATCCACGCGAGCGTTAAGATCACCAAAGCTATAGGAGGTGTTTTTCAAACCGGCGGCACACGCCATCACCAACGTCTCGTGCAACATTTTGTTGACCAACGCACCCTCTTGAGAGCCAGCCTCAAGGATTTGGGCCGCCCGTTGGTAGAGTTCGTTGGCTGCAATGTAAGTTTGTGATTGCTGCATGTCACGGTTAGAGGGTCGTCCTCGCATGTGGGTTAAAAAGTGTTTCGTTTGGGCTTGGCCTGCACGCGTGTTGCAAAGATAATCAAAAATATGGTACTGCCCCTCCCCTTTTCATGGCATTTTGCGTATATTTGTCATCACAATAACATTCTTTATTCAAAACAAATCATTGATGAATCAACAAGATATCATGCGCAGGGCCATCGCCCTGTCTGAGAAAAGTGTACGCACGGGCGGCGGACCTTTTGGTGCCGTGATTGCCAAAGATGGAGAAATCATTGCCGAAGCATCCAATACCGTTACCTTAGACCACGACCCTACGGCGCACGCCGAGGTGAATGTTATCAGGCAAGCCGCACGCAAGCTGGGCACGTTCGACCTCACTGGTTGCGACATCTACACCTCCTGCGAGCCTTGTCCCATGTGTTTAGGAGCCATCTATTGGGCTCATCTGGATCGCATCTATTACGCCAACAATCGCAAGGATGCTGCACGCATAGGGTTTGACGACGACTTTATCTACCACGAGATTGCACTCCAACCAGCCAATCGACATAAACAAATGCAGATTTTGCTACCCGAAGAGGCACGAAAAGCGTTTGACATGTGGATGGAAAGCAAAGACAAGACAACTTATTAAGCAACGAATGATGGCAAAAAAGAAAAGTCATTCGGTGCGTCAAATACGCATTCTCCAACACTGCTTATCATTTTCGGTCTTGTATTGACCAAGGTTCATGGCGTAACCTATGTGACACGCGACCAAATACAGAAACTACAATAACAGAATTGGCTACTGTCCACCCAAGCGGTCGAAGTACACTATGAGTTCTTCCCACGTCTTAAACTCATCACTTCCATAAGCCAGACAAGTTCCCATAAAGCCTTCTTGCCCCTCGGGGGTAATGAGATAGTCGCCATAGAGCAGCTTCGGCTGGTTGGTGAAGATTACCCGATTATAGGCTGGAGCCGACAGATACTCCTCCACCCATGCCTGCACCTCGCCAATATAACCATGGTCGTTGGTAGGCGCTGTGGCCACCACATAGACATCATATCGCTCGATGAGCATCTGATATGCCTTGCGCATACTCGACGTGGCCTTGCCGTAACTGTCGTGCAGCGTCGCGTAGTCGATGTAAACGATGGGGCGTTCGCGTCCTTCTTGCTGGTCATCAATCCAGCGAATCACAGGAATGAGATAGTGAAAGGCAACCTTATCGGTGACTCGATGGGCACCATGGAAGCGGATGGCCTGTGGATAGTGCTCGCGAAAGAGGTCGAAAGTGTGCACCAGCGGGTCCTTGTCGCCAAAGAGGCCGTACACCCGTCTTTGCTCCTCGGGCGTAACGTTGGCGAAACATTGCTCGGTGATATCCTTGTACTCGTTGACCAACGACTTAGTAACGATTACCTCAGTCTCGCCGTCCTTGCGGGGATTATGGAAAGACTGCTTGCCCATCATGCCGTGGTCGTGCATGGTCAGACCCATCTGGAAGGCCGGATTCACCAGAATGCGGTCGTAACCCGTGAGCATCTCAGTATACATACCGCCCATGGAGGTGCCTATGATGAGGTCGGGCTGATGGCTATGGCACAGCTGCCTCAGCAGATCCATCGCCTCGGCGGGATGCACCGGCAGGTCTTCTGCCACGACGTTCGCCTGGGGCAACAGCTCCCTGAGCATGGCTACCGTGCCAGATTGGCCCGACGACATAAAGCCGTGGACGTACATAAGGGTCTTGCCCTTCATTAAGTCGGGATATTGTTTCTTAGTCGTATTTTCCATTTCTATACCTTTTTTCTTTACCATTGAACAGATTTGTCGGATGCGTCTTCGCATTTGGCAAAAGCCTTCTTGAGATACGACAGGCGCATCTTGCGGTTATCCACAAATGACACGAAGGCACGCGAGGTTCCATCCGGGCCCTCCACCCTTATGCCCGTACATATCGTCAACGCCCCACTGGTCCATTCGTACAAGGGTTGTACCACGCCACTCTCACCGAACAACGGTGTGAAGCATGGCTTGTAGAGCCGCTGCGAAAAGGCTTTACTTGGCTTACCGTACTTCTTTGTCAGACTGACCACAATAGAATCAACGGTTTGCCTCAACGCCCGATAAGGTTCATCGGCTTTCAGACGGTCTATGGAGAGGCCATATTCACCTTCGTAATTGAGCGTCTTGGTGGTGACGGAAACAATGAAAAAAGAAACCAGAGAGTCGTTGAGGAAGTTCACGGCTGGCGCAGACGAGATCACCTCGTCTTTATATTGTGCCGCATCTTCCAGCTGATTCTCCATGATATTGTTGCAGCAAATGGTTGAAAACAAGGGATAACCATTGTAAAAAACAAACGGAATATTGTCTATTTTAAAGCATCTCCCCTCACTCAAATCGCTCTTCGTGTAGTTGGTGCACTTATCTTTATTGAACTGATCCACCGCTTGGATGAAGTTGCCATACTGTTCCATGCCGAGCGAAAAATATCCCAAGATTTCTTTTCCCTCGCTCCTGTTTCCCGATGAGGGTGCCGACTTTTGTACCAGAGGCATCACCTTATAAAATAACGCACTGGCAGAACTGGCAAACAAACACGATAGAAAAACGATGAACAACTTTTTCATGATGTATCATTTGGATGGTTTTGTTAATGCAAATATAGGGATTTAGTGGCGAACCGACAAGTTTTTCCACACCAAAAGCCAAAGATTCCCAACATAAAAACTGAAAATAAGGCGATGGGCGGCACGCAGATCAAAATGGCGGATGATGATGATTTTTCTTGACAAACAAGTCTTTCATGCTTCGCATATTTTTAAACAGGGTGTCACTCGCTTGCAAATACGCCAAAAATGAGCGACTTTCGTATTCAGTTAACACACAATTATTTACAAATACAGCTCATTATATTCTACCTTTTTCTCAACGTTTTTCCAGCCAAAAGCATTGCTTTTGTGCGGCAATCTGCATGCTTTTGGAGGAAAAGAGCTTGTAAATTGAGGGGCAAGATGATGCCTTTTAGCCTAAAAACGCCTTGTTTTAGTGTAAAAATACGATTTATTTGGCAATGTATACCCTATCTTGCATCCTCCCTGCCTATTGATTTTTTCTGGTTTGAAAGTTTGGAAGTGCCGTTTTAGGGGCTTTTTTCAGGCAAAAAATTGAACAAAAGCAAGGATGGGAAAGAAAATGGATGCGCCAACGAATGACGCAGAAAATTTGCAGAATAGCCAAAAACACACTATCTTTGTGACATACAACCAGAACCAAACAATCGCCCACAGGGGCAGCTAACCCAAAAATCCAAATTGATGAAAAAAGCATTGATCGCGGCCTCTTTGGCCATCTTGTCCGCACTACCAGCCAGTGCCGACCTTACGCCTGTTATCAAAAAGGACATGCCTACCGATACAGAGTGGCACGACTTGCAGGTGAACGAGGTGAACAGACTGAAACTGCACACCAATTATTTCGCTTACGAGTCGGCCGAGAAGGCACTTGCCGGCGACCGGAAGGCATCGGCCAACTATCTCTCGCTGAACGGAACGTGGAAGTTTCACTTTGCTGAAGCTCCCAACAAGCGGCCTTCAGGCTTCTTCGAAACCGGCTATGACGACGCGGCATGGAAGACCATCAGCGTGCCAGGAATATGGGAACTCAACGGCTATGGCGACCCAGTATATGTGAACGTTGGCTTCGCTTGGCGCGGACATTTCAAGAACAATCCGCCCCAAGTGCCGCTGAAAAACAACCATGTGGGCAGCTACCGCCGCATCATCAACATCCCCAACAGCTGGGACGGCAAGCAGATTATCGCCCACTTTGGCAGCGTGACGTCCAACATCTACCTGTATGTCAACGGCAGGTATGTTGGCTATGCCGAAGATTCGAAGGTGGCAGCCGAGTTCGACATCACGCCCTATGTGAGGAAGGGCGACAACCTGATTGCCTTTCAGACCTTCCGTTGGTGCGACGGCTCGTACAGCGAGGACCAGGACTTCTGGCGGCTGAGCGGGGTGGCGCGCGACAGTTATCTCTATGCCCGCAACGAAAAGGTGCAGGTGAGCAACATCAAGCTGACGGCCGACCTGGTAAACAACTATCAAGACGGTGCGCTGTCGGTAGACTTGGACGTGAAGGGAAGTCCCACGGTAGACTTCGACCTGCTGAACGCCAACGGCATCTCCGTGAGCAAGCACAGCGTGGACTTCAAGGGACAGCGGCACGGCAACGTGGCTTTCAACATCAAGAACGTGAAACCATGGACCGCCGAGACACCCTATCTGTTCACCCTTGTCACCACAGTGAAGAAGGGCGGAAAGGTCATTGAAGTGATTCCGCAGAAGGTGGGGTTCAGGAAAGTGGAGATTAGGAACAGCCAGTTGCTGGTCAACGGGCAACCCATCTATATAAAAGGTGCCAACAGACACGAGATGGATCCAGACGGTGGCTACATCGTGAGCCGTGAACGGATGATACAGGACATCAAGATCATGAAGCAATTCAACATCAATGCCGTGCGCACCTGTCACTACCCCGACGACCCACAGTGGTATGAGCTGTGCGATGAGTATGGTCTTTATGTGGTGGCCGAGGCCAATCAGGAGGGTCATGGCTTTGGCTACGGGGATAACGCGGCTACCAAAAAGCCCATGTTTGCCAAGCAAATTCTGGAACGCAACCAGCATAATGTGGAAATGTTTTACAACCATCCCAGTATCATCATTTGGTCTATGGGCAACGAGACGGCCGATGGGCCCAACTTCACAGCGGCATTCAATTGGATTAAGAGCGTGGACACCTCACGCCCGATACACTGGGAGCGGGCAATCAAGGGAACGAACAGCGAGTTGTACTGCCCCATGTACCTCCCTCAAAAAGCGTGCGAGGAATACGCACTGTCATCAGCTCCCGAGGATCAGAAGCCGCTCATCCAGTGCGAGTACAACCATGCCATGGGCAATTCGGGCGGTGGTTTGAAGGAATACTGGGACTTGGTGCGCAAGTATCCCAAGTTTCAAGGTGGCTTTGTATGGGACTTTGTGGACCAAGCTTTGCGTGACACAAAGCGCGGCATCTATGCCTATGGAGGCGATTACAACAAGTATGATCCCAGCGACAACAACTTCAACTGCAACGGACTCATCAGTCCCGACCGCGTACCTAACCCGCACATGTATGAGGTGGGCTATGAGTACCAGAACATCTGGGTACAGCCGACTGACTTGATGCAAGGAAAAATAAAGGTGAGGAATGAGTATTTCTTCCGCGACCTGGGTAACTATGCCCTGCAATGGAAGGTTCTTGTCAATGGTAAGGAGGCACAGAAGGGCACCTTAAGCAACCTGCAAGTGCAGCCACAACAGACGGCTGACCTGACGCTGCCGTACAACTTGGATGGGCTGTTGGCCGACCCGCAAAGCGGGGACGTGCAGCTGAACATAGACTTTGCGCTGAAGCAGCCAGAACCGCTCATGCAAAAGGGGCAGGTGGTGGCCTATCAGCAGTTTCCTATAAAAGACTATTATTCAGCAAAAAACACTACCTCAGATCCTGAGATGGAAACACTTGCATGGTTTGGCAAGTTGAAGAAAACCAGCAAGAAGAAAGACAAGCAGGTAACGATAGAAAACCAACAGGTGTCTATCTCGTTCGACAAGCAAACGGGTTTGATGACGAGATATGTCGTGGGAGATGTGTCTTATCTGGCAGATGGCGGCGTCTTGAAGCCTTTTTTCTGGCGTGCCGTGACGGATAATGACATGGGGTCGGGCATCAACAGGAAGTACAGCGTATGGCGCAACCCTACCATGACGGTAAAAGACATCAACGTACAGAAAGTCAAACTGCTGGGCAACAACTCCATGTTGGTGACGGTGAACTATGACATGCCTGACGTGAAGTCGCGAATGGCGATTGAATATCTCATCACAACGTCTGGAAAAGTAGAGGTGATGCAGACGTTCGTTCCCGACGCTGGTGCCCAGGTTCCCGGCATGTTGCGCTATGGCATGGTGATGCAACTGCCCTACGACATGGACAAGAGTGAGTATTTTGGCCGCGGAACCATTGAGAATTATGCCGACCGGAAGTTCTCTCAACGCTTCGGCATCTACCAGCAGACGGCCGACGAACAGTTCTATCCATACATACGGCCACAAGAAACTGGTACCAAGAGCGATATGCGCTGGTGGAAACAAACTGGTGAAAAAGGCATGGGATTGCTGGTTCGATCGGTCAAGCCGTTCTATGCTTCGGCCTTGCACTATACGGTTGAGGACTTGGACGATGGTGACAAGAAGGAACAACGCCACATACAGGAGGTTCCGAAGTCCAAGTTTACGAACCTACACATCGACGGAGAGATGGCTGGCGTAGGCGGTATCGACTCGTGGAGCGGCCATGCCGAGGCCCTGGAGGAATACCGTGTGCCGTTTGGACACAAGAGGCTTCAATTTACGCTGACACCTATAGGAAGGTAAGTCGGTACGCCCGACTTATCTCCTTTCGTGCTGTTGAACGGATTGGGCTTCGACTTCGGCTGGCGATTTCTTCAGGACGAGCAGCATCACGGCGGTCAGAATCAGGACAAAGCCGATGGCGATGCTCGTGGTGAACGGCTCACCGAAGACGGTAATGCCGATGCACATGGCCGTCAGTGGCTCGAAAGCACCGAGGATAGCCACCAAGGTGCTGCCGATATTCTTCAGTGCCAAGATAAGTGTGATGTTGCTTACTACTGTTGGTAGCAAGCCCAACAGGAAGAGATTGAGCAGGGTCGTACCCGTATGAATGGCTGGCAACCCACCAGATGTGAATATGGCGTATAACGTGAGCAGTAGCATTGTGAAGAAGAAAATATAAAAGTTTACTTTTATGGTGGGCATGGTGCGTATGTTCATCGTAGGGTAGGCAACCATATAAATAGCGTATGACAGTCCTGACAAAAGCTCTAAGCAGATGCCCAAAACAGAGATGTTGCCTACACCGTTCTCAATTCCTGATAAGAAACATACACCTGCTACGGCCAGTCCAATGGCTAAAAAAGTTGTACCCGAAGCCTTTTCACCCCTAAAAATCATCATCAAGAGTGCTGTCCACGCAGGATATGAAAACATAATAACAGTTGCGATGCCGCTGGACAGATAACGATAGCCCTCCATAAGGAAAACTGCCGACCCCGTGTAGACGGTAGATAGCAGCATGAGGCGGAGCGATTCGCCAAAGTGAAGGTGTAGACTTTGCCGTTGATACATCAGTACAACAAGCATAATGAGACAAGCAAAAGCGAAGCGATACACCAACACTGCGGTGGAGGGCATGCCTGTTGCTAATACTGGAAGACTAAAGAGTGGTATAAGCCCAAAGGCTGTTGCAGATGTTATGGCACCTACAAAACCATGTAGTTTGTTCATTGGATGTTCTTTTTTAGTTGACGAGTAGACGAGTTTACAAGTTGACGAGGTGATAGTTGGTTTAGTTGACGAGTTGACAAGTAGACGAGTTAACGAGTCGAAAGCGTTTTAATCAAGATATTTACGCATTTACAAGTTCACAAGTTTATAGCCATTAACTTGTCAACTCGTCAACTTGTCACCTTGTCAACTATCACCTTGTCAACTCGTCAACTCATATATCCTCAATACAGCAGCATCAATCCTGCGAATGCTGCGTAGCATATCATCCGGATAGGGTTGATCTTCATATATTTTGTTCCGATGAAGGTGGCGCAGAAAAGAGCCACACTAATCCAGAATTGCCATGGATTTTTAATCATAGACCCAAAGTTCTCCTCGTTCATGAGCAGCAGGGTGGCAGCGCCAAGCAATCCCACTACGGCGGGCCGCAGTCCGCTAAAGACATTCTGTACGGGTTCGGTGTCCATGTACTTCATGAACATTTTACTGATGAGAATCATGAGGATGAGGGATGGCAGTACTAAGGCGAAGGTGGCAGTGGCTGACCCCAGGATGGCCATGGGCATGCCGTAGCCCGCATTGTGCACGGCAGCATAGCCGCAATAGGTGGCCGAATTGATGCCAATGGGGCCGGGCGTCATCTGACTGATGGCCACAATGTTGGTGAACTCGGCGCTGCTGAGCCAGTGATGGTGTATCACCGTCTCTGTCTGAATGAGCGAAAGCATGCCGTAGCCGCCACCGAAACCAAACAAACCTATCTGAAAAAAAGTAAGGAAAAGATAGAGATAAATCATGCTACTCGGTGGGTTTAATGAATTGTCCGTATATGTATCCACCGATACCTGCGGCAATGATGATGAAAATAGGGTTCACCCCGATGGCCCATATCAGCAGAGCTGAGATGATGGGTATCCAACAATTGACCAATGAAATGCCAGCACTCTTGGCCAAGTTGAACGTGGGAACGGCAATCAATGCCACCACTGCCGGGCGAATGCCGTTGAACATGGCGGCAATCCATGGCACTTCCATGAAGCGATGGAAGAACATAGCGATTAACAAGATGATGAAAAACGAGGGCAACGATGCACCCATGGCGGTGCAGATGGCTCCCCGCGTTCCTCGCAGCTTATAGCCTATGAAGATGCTGATGTTGACGGCGAACACGCCAGGACAGCTCTGTGCAATGGCGATGAGGTCAAGAAATTCGTCCTTGTCAATCCACTGGTGCCGGTCAACCACCTCCGCCTCGATGATGGGTATCATGGCATAACCGCCGCCAAGGGTAAACGCTCCTATCTTGACAAATGTCTTAAAGAGTGTAATCCATCGCTGATCGTCCTGCGATGTCTCTACCGTGTTGGGTATTTTGATAGGATTGCCCATGCGCTGTAAATGGTGATAGTTTCCTTATTAATGAATACCTTTTATTATTATGTAGCCGACTCGTTAACTCGTGAACTTGTCAACTCGTCTACTTAACCTGTTTCTCCACCCACTCTCTCGCATTCACAAACGCCTCTATCCATGGCGTTACCTCATCCATGTGTCGCTTGTGGGGGTAATAGGCGTTCTGCCATGGGAAGATGGAGCGTTCCAAATGGGGCATCATGGCCAGGTGTCGCCCATCCTTGGAGCAGATACCAGCCACGCTATAGTCGCTTCCATTCGGATTTCCGGGATAGCTGTTGTAGCTGTATTTGGCAACGATGTGGTAGTTATCCTCACCTTCAGGCAGGCTGAACTTACCTTCTCCGTGGGCAACCCAAATGCCGAGCTTACTACCCGAGAGGCTTCCGAGCATCACACTGTTGTTCTCTGGGATGGTCAACCCAAGGAATGCACTCTCGAACTTGTGCGAGTCGTTGTGCAGCATGCGGGTTCTTTGCTGATGTTCGGGATTGACCAAGTTGAGTTCAACCATGAGCTGACAACCGTTGCAGATGCCCAGTGACAGCGTATCCTTGCGGGCATAGAACCTGTCGAGGGCTTCCTTGGCCTTGGGATTGTACAGGAATGCCCCTGCCCATCCTTTGGCCGAGCCGAGCACGTCACTGTTGGAGAATCCGCCACAGAACACAATCAGGTTGATGTCTTCCAGTGTCTCGCGGCCGCTGATTAAGTCAGTCATCATCACATCCTTCACGTCAAAGCCCGCCAGATACAAGGCGTAAGCCATCTCGCGTTCGCCGTTGGTGCCTTTCTCCCGGATGATAGCCGCCCTGATGCCTGATGGTGTGCGGCGGTCAGCGTTGAGTTGGTATTGCGAGAGCTTGCCCGTGAAGGCATCGTTGAACCGCAGTTGCAGCGGCTGCTCTTTGTAGTTGCGGTGACGCTGGTCGGCCATGCCGTTCATGCTCTGCCGCTTGTCCAGCTCGTATGATGTCTGATACCACGCCTCGCGCAAGGCATCGATGTCGAACTCGTGCTGCCATTCATTCTTCTTCACGACAATCTTGCGCTCCTTCGGTGTGGGGTAGCCAATCTTGGCATAACCTATACCCTCGCTTTCTAAGTATTCACGCAGCGCATGCTTGTGCAGGTCGGACACCTGAATCACCACTCCGGGATTCTCTGCAAACAGATTTTTCACCACGTCCTCACCGTTTACATCGTACAAGTTCACATGGATACCGCCCTGTTGGTTGGCAAACGTCATCTCCAGCAGGGTGGTTATCAGACCACCGGCACTGATGTCATGACCTGCCATCACCCATCCTTTGTTGATAAGTGTCTGTATCGCCTCGAAACAGTCGGCAAAATATTCAGGGTTCTTCACCGTCGGAACGTCGCTGCCCACCTTGCCTAAGCTCTGCGCAAAGGCACTGCCGCCGAGGCGTTGGTCATCAAACGAGAAATCGATGTAATAGAGTGACGAGTTCTTGTTGTTCACCAAGACTGGCGAAACCACCTTCCTGACATCCTTCACCTCGCCCCCCGCACTGACAATAACGGTTCCGGGAGAGATGATTTTCTCGCCATTTGGATATTTCTGGGTAAGCGACAGCGAGTCTTTACCAGTGGGTACGTTGATGTGAAGCGAGCAACAGAAGTCGCTCAAGGCCTCCACTGCGGCATACAGGCGTGCGTCCTCGCCCTTTTGTGCACGGCATGGCCACATCCAGTTGGCTGACAGCGAAACGCCTTCGAGCCCATCTTCGAGCGGAGCCCACACGATATTGGTGAGCGATTCGGCCACACTCAGCACGCTGCCGGCCTCTGGCGATGCCAATCCAGCTTGTGGAGCATGTCCCAAGGCGGTGGCGATACCCCGCTTGCCGCGGTAGTCCAAAGCTACCACGCCACAGTCGGAGAGGGGCAATTGTATTTCGCCTTGGCACTGCTGGCGGGCTATCTTGCCCGTTACCGAGCGGTCCACCTTGTTGGTGAGCCAGTCTTTGCACGCCACGGCCTCCAGCTGCAACACCTTATTTATATAACTATCTATCTGGTCGGCGCTATAGGTCACGTCCTCATAGTGGCGCGTCACGGTCTCATCGGTCATGATGGTCTTGGGAGAATGCCCAAACATTTGTGCCACATCCAGGTCGAAAGGCTTCACGCCATCAGCCTGCACGAATGAGAAGTGGGCGTCGCCAGTAGTCTCACCCACCACATACAGCGGTGCTCGCTCACGCTCGGCGATGGCCTTCACGTGATCCAGATGCCGCTCGTCGATGAGCAGTCCCATGCGCTCCTGACTCTCATTGGCAATGATTTCCTTAGCGCTGAGCGTCTTATCACCGATAGGCAACTTGGTCATATCAATCTCTCCGCCGCAGTCTTCCACGAGTTCTGACAGACAGTTCAGGTGACCGGCACTGCCATGGTCATGGATGGACACCACCGGATTTTCCTTTTCCTCCACCAAGGCGCGCACCAAGTTGTAGGCGCGCTTCTGCATTTCTGGGTTCGCACGCTGTATGGCGTTCAGCTCAATGCCGCTGGTGTAGCGCCCCGTGTCTACCGATGACACGCTTCCGCCACCCAGTCCGATGCGGTAGTTGTCGCCTCCAACCACCACGACCTTATTTCCTTTCTGCGGTTCTTTCTTCAAACAGTCGCGTTTCTTGCCGTAACCAACGCCCCCTGCCAGCATGATAACCTTGTCGTAGGCCAGCTTCTGACCGTCTTCCTGATGCTCGAACGTCAGCACCGAACCGCAGATGAGCGGTTGGCCGAACTTGTTTCCGAAGTCGCTGGCACCGTTCGAGGCCTTGATGAGTATTTGTTCGGGTGTCTGATACAGCCACTTCCGCACGGGCAGGATGTCCTCCCACGCGCGCGACTCGCTCTCCAAACGCGGATAAGCGGTCATGTACACCGCCGTTCCAGCCAACGGCCACGACCCTACACCACCACCCATACGGTCGCGAATCTCGCCTCCCGTACCCGTCGCGGCACCGTTGAACGGCTCCACGGTGGTGGGGAAGTTGTGGGTTTCGGCCTTCAGAGAAATCACACTCTCAATGTCCTCCACCTGGAAATAGTCGCTGGTTGACTGGTCAGCGGGTGCGAACTGCTCGATAACCGGGCCTTGTGCAAAGGCCACGTTGTCCTTGTAGGCCGACAAAATCTTGCCGGGATTCTCCTGTGTGGTGCGTTTGATCATCGCAAAGAGCGACGACTCTTTCTCCTCACCGTCGATGATGAAGGTGCCGCTGAATATCTTGTGTCGGCAATGCTCCGAGTTGATTTGTGCGAATCCGAATATCTCGCTGTCGGTGAGCGGCCGTCCGTTCTGCTTTTCTATAGTGTGAAGGTACGCCATCTCCTCGGGCGATAGAGCCAATCCCTCGTCCTCATTGTACTGCTCCAGATTCTCCACATGCCGGATGGGCTCTGGCTCATGGTTCACGGTGAACAGATTCTGGTCCAGTCCCTCGTACATGCGCTGCAACATCGGGTCGTGCGTGGCCTCCTTGGAGCTTACCGGGAAGTATTCCTCGATACGCGTGATGCCTGTCAGATTCATGTTCTCGGTAATCTCTACGGCATTCGTACTCCATGGTGTCACCATCTCGCGGCGCGGCCCCACATAGATTCCATCAAGCTGTTGTGTGTCTATACATTCTGCTCCACCGAAGAGCCAGCACAGTTTGCTGGTTTCCTCTTGTCTGGGTTGATGGTCCATCTCGGTGGCAATAATGGTTTCTTGCGGGGTTTTAAAGAAGAGAATCATATATCTTTATTATTAGTTTGGCGAATATTCTTTTATGCAAAGATAGCGCGATCCGAACGGAATCAAGCTTGTTTGTAATTGCTGAGGCGAAGTCTCTTTTATGCAAAGACGGCACAAGCCGAAGGCAAAGAAAGTTTACTTGCTTTGTTGAGGCGCAGCCTATCTTATGCAAAGATAGCGCAAGCCGAAGGCAAAAGAAGTTTACTTATTTTGCTGAGGCGCAGCCTATCTTATGCAAAGATAGCGCAAGCCGAAAGCAAAGAAAATTTACTTGCTTTGCTGAGGCGCAGCCTATCTTATGCAAAGATACTGCAAACTAAGCTCGTAACAAAATAAAATGGTTGGAAAATTTTCCACTTCGGTTTTGAATATACAACTATTAACCAAGATGTATATATATCCTTCTTACTGTTTACCTGATGAAACCGATGCCCCAGACAGTAGGAATATCCTGGTCAAACAACGGCAAAAAAATGATGCTGCGAAAAGCAGCCGTTATCAAATAGCGGCCGCAAGCAGAAAACTGAACGGATGAAAGCATAGCGGTTAACATACGAAATATATTGACAACCGCGAAAAATACTCGCATATTTGCAACCAAACAGGTCATTGGGCGTAAATATGCGATTTTTATATGCGTTTGTTTTTCAGGCTCTTACAGTTTTCAGTTGCATTGACTCACAGGAAAAAGCAATGCTTTAACCCAAATCGGTCATTAGAAAAAGCTTCTTGTCATTTTCTAATGACCGCCA